>JBCCLI010000035.1:0-26929 GCA_039026975.1 Bacteroidota bacterium
AGCAGCATAGGCTGGCAAGGCCGTCATATACCATCCCTGAAATTTTTCTGCATCCCCTTTACTACGGAAAGTCCGGCTTCTCGCTATTTCTTGCCTATTCCCCGCCTTAAGAATCCAGAAGTAGTTCCCTCCTTCTTCTACTAACTCATATCTTTCATTAAGCCCTCCGTTTTTAATGACTGATCTGATTCCATTATCACGTCCTGAAGCAGAAGCATACCCTTCACTGAAGAAGAGAGCCTTTCCATTTTCATCATTTAGATGGAAATAGTATTCACCATTTTTATCACTTTGGAAGGTTTCAAAACCTGCCGCTCCTGAGGTGGAATCCCTACTGAAATCATAGGTGTCTATATCTTTCCCTATCATGGCAGCCGCCATCAGAGGTAAACCAGCAAATGCTCTTTCTTTATCTGTCAGTTCATCCTGCTTATCTAATTGGACTCCTTGGGCTGCGGCTACGCTTGGAAATTCACTTCTTAGCAGAATGATATAACGCTCTGCCTCTTCCTTGCTCCCAAAGTTCCTACTCCTGGCTATTTCCTGTCTGTTTCCAGCTTTAAGCGTAAAATAGTATTCCCCTCCTTCTTCCTTTATTTCATATCGCTCTGCTAAAACGCCATTTTTAATGACGGACCTGATCCCATTATCTCTACTTTTACCTGCTGTATAGCCTTCACTGTACAGCAAGGCGGCGGCTCCAGCATCATTATAATGGAAATAGAATTCTCCATCATCCTCATTCTTAAATGACTCAAAACCGGATATCCCTGAAGTAGAAACCCTAGCTAAATTATAGGAATCAATGTCTCGCTTAGAAGTAGCTAATAGGGGAAGTCCTGCAAAAGCTCTTTCCTCGTCTGTCAGCTCATCTTGTCTATCTAAGGTAATTCCCTGCTCTGCAGCTACACCTGGGAACTCACTTCTGAGAAGAATTATATAACGTTTAGCTTCTTCCTCGCTCCCAAAGTTTCTACTTCTAGCTATTTCCTGTCTGTTTCCGGCTTTCAGGGTAAAATAATATTCCCCCTCTTCTTCCTTTATTTCATATCTCTCTGCCAGCACACCGTTCTTAATGACGGACCTGATTCCATTATCTCTGCTTTTACCAGCTGTGTATCCTTCACTGTATAGGAGAGCTGATGCGCCTGCATCATTATAATGGAAATAGAACTCTCCATCCTCCTCATTCTTGAATGACTCAAATCCAGCCGTTCCTGAGGTAGATATTCTAGCTAGATTATAAGAATCAATATCTCGCTTAGTAAGTCCACCAGGATTCGTAGATGCATCTACAACAGGTTCATTAGCTTTCTCTACATCTAGGGTAAATGTTTCTGTTTGTTGAAGCGTTACTTTATATTCTGGTGCATATATAGGGAATCTACCTATGAGCCATATTATGGCATTTTCCAATTCATTTTTACTACTAAAATTCCTACTTCTTGCTATCTCCTGTCTATTTCCTGCCCTAAGGACAAAATAATACTGGGCTTCATCCTCACGAATCTCATATCTGTCTCTAAGAATACCATTTCTGATGACCGACTTTATGCCATTATTTCTGCCTCTACTGGAAGAATACCCCTCACTGTACAGGAGGGCGTTAGCATCATCATCATTAAGATGGAAATAGTATTCTTTGTTATCTTCATTTCTGAAGGCTTCAAAGCCAGATTCTCCAGAGTTAGAAGGTCTAGTAAGGATATATTGGTTGACTTTCTTAGGAGCAGAAGGTTTTACAAACCTTTCAGTATAGGTAGGGATCTCCACTATCAATCTCTCTATTACCCGCTGGGCTTCTTCCACGGAAGTAAATTCTTTACTTCTCGCTATCTCCTGTCCATTGCTGGCTTTAATGATAAAGTAAACTTGACCACCCTCCTCTTGAATTTCATATCGTTTTTCCTTTCCCCCACTTTTGATGACGGTTCTTATTCTCCCGTCTCTCCTGGAAGCAGTAGGAAATGACCTACCAAATAGGATAGGGATTCCATTCTCATCATTGAAAATGAAATAGTACTGGTTGGATTCTTCATTTTTTATCCTTTCAAATCCCGGCTGGGCAGCCTGGGAAGTCAAGGAAAAGTCATACAGACTAGCTATGTCTATATCTCTTGGAGGTGGGGATGAGGACCTACGCCTAACGGTAATAAACTCCACCTCAAATTCTTCATTCTCACTAACCTCATCCAGGAGGGTTCTTACCGCTTCTTTTACTTCCTCTGCTGATTCAAAGGCCACACTTTCCACTAACTCTTTACCTCCCGTTACTATCTGGAACTTAGCGGTATCTCCAGATGCTACTTGCCTAACATTACCTTCATCTCTAAGCGCTTCTATAAGCGTCCTGATAGCTGCTACACAGCTGTCTCTGTCTTTATATGTGGAACTTGACAATATGGGATCCTCATTTTCAGATACTAATTGAAAACTATATGGCCCATCCTGCCCTGTGCGAAACATTTGGAATTTCATGGGATGATGATTGGTTCAGGTTGATAAAATCGGGTAAAATTTATTGACTTTTTTTTGAAATACCTGAATGTTTGATGATTTTGGTCATTCTAAGTCACATAATTTCTCTCAAAATTGTATTTACAGCTAACTCTCTAATTTTGAATCCAATATACACTGAGAAACAAAGACTCATGAGGTGGTGGATAGCCCTCTTTCTACTTCCCCTGCCTTGCCATATTTCTTATGGATTTTATGAGCAAGCTTTTCTAGGTGTCTCCTTTGGAGAAAACGCCATACCTACCTTTGCACTAGGCCTGTTCATGGTTTTTATCTGGAGCCTATGCCTGTATCTATTCTTTGTGGAATTAGAAACCATCATCAACCAGGAAGGCATTTTTTTTCGTCTTTCTCCAACCCATGGAGAGTTCAGAAAAATCTCATGGGAAGAAATCTCTACGGTGAGGCTGAATCCATATGATAAAGCGGGGAAGATCAATAGGTACATAGCACACTTTGGTACGGGGGACAATGTGTATAAGGTGTTTGGGAAGTATGCTATAGAGGTCTTGCTTACTAACCAAGAAACCGTGTGGTTAGGCACACAAAACCCTGACGCTGCTTACCATTCTTTATCCGAAATCAAGCAGGAAAAACTAGTTCCTATAGAGGAATGATCTACAGACAGATCAGGACTTTTTCTCCAGAATGGCGTCATACAGCACTTGGTGCACATTTTCTCTGATCTGGAAGGTGTTGAGTTTCCAGTTTCTGGAGGAAGGGTGAATACGATTCGACAAAAATATGAAAATGAGCTCTTCTTCTGGGTCTACCCACACGCAGGTACCTGTAAATCCTGTATGCCCGTAAGTATTATCAGAAGCGCTAATGGCCATATTACTTCCCCACTGATTTTTCATATCAAAGCCGTAAGCTCTCCTCCCTACTTTACGTTCCGTAAACTCGTCTACTGTCTCTGATGAAAAGAATCTTTTCTGTCCATAAATTCCCTGATTCAACAGCATTTGCATCACTATAGCCAGATCATTAGCATTGGAGAATAGGCCCGCATTACCGGATACTCCCCCCATTAAGGCAGCTGTAGGATCATGAACATACCCTCTTAATAACTGCCTTCTCCATCTGGTATCATTCTCTGTAGGGATAAGTCTCCTTCCACTGATACTTTCTCGCGGTAAAAACCTCATGGTCTGTAATCCGAGGGGCTTATAAAGGGTATTAGCTAACCATTGGTTAAAAGGTTGACCTGTCAGGCTGTCTACTACTGTCTGTAAGAGGATCATGTTTACATCGCTGTATTCATACTCATTCGCTCTGTACCTCCTTAATGCCTTAGTCTGCATCCAGATAGAGTCCCGATAATCATTTCTCAGATATAGATCTCCTGCTACTTTTATAGAATATTTATCAGAAGGCTGCCTGCTGTATAGCTTACTCCCGGCTGTCCTGTTGTAGTATCTAATTAACGGTAAACTGGCGGGCAGTCCTGAATGGTGTGTCAAAAGATCCTTGATTTTCACCTTTGACAGTTCAGAAACGGTTTGTTTTCCTACTTTTAGCGGCCTGAATACAACTATCATAGAGTCACTAAGTGGCTTAATTTCATCCCCACTCACCGGTATGGAAAAGTCTTGTTCTACTTCTCTAAGTGCCGCTTTTAACTCCGCGTTGGCCTCTAGTTCCTGCTGATACTGGGCTACGGTTATAGTATCTGCCTGAAGAAGAACTCCTTCTCCTGAAATGGCTTCATTTTCCCACACCCTCATATCTCTGAAATAGGAGGCCAGGGGCGCTTCCAGAAATAGTTTCCCACTTTCCTGCATCTCCATTATTGCCAGAGTAGTAGCAGCTACTTTCGTAATAGAGGCTAAGTCATAGAGATCTGTTTCCTGTACTTCTCTTCTTCTGGAGTAGGTATGGTGCCCCAGGCCTTTATGGTATATCACTTTTCCTTTTCTGGCTACCAGTACCTGAGCCCCAGGGTATGCTTTTCTCCTTATCCCTTCCTGGACGATAGAATCTATGGAAACTAACACATCACTATCCATTCCTACTACCTCTGGGACACTATAGCCTAGACGGGAGGCTTTTTTGCAGAGCCCCCTCTTTTGAATGATTCCCTTATTATTAACTATCTCCTGACCCTTAATCCCCACGCCTCCCATTAGCATTTGGGCTGCCTGGATCTGAGCCAGCTCTGTTTTTTCAGGGATCTGAAGGAGACTAATTCTCTTACTATGTAAGGGTGCCAAGTTTTTAGCTTGTATGCCCAATACGATAACTGGACTACGTTCTGATAGCCTATTTACGGAGCTTAGAAATTCTTTGTCTCTAATGGTATCAGGTTCTATTCCATGATAGGCTACTATAAGGGGGTCATACTTCCTGTACCTTCCTATGTTAAGTGGTCTTAATCCCTTTTCAGCATTATAGGAGACTTTCTCTGTAGAGACATTAATATAGGTATTCAGCATCCTTTCCAGGGGAAGCATTTCCTCTCCTATGGTTAATAGGTGTGCCCTTTTCCTGTAAAAACTATTAATAGGAATCAGGCCAAGAGAATCCTGATACAGGATGGAAGTGTTTTCCAGCAGCAGTTCATTTACAGCTGTAGCTAATTCGGGAGAAACTTTCGGAGATTTATCTGCCTTTACTTTTTTATGAAAGTTGACCGCGCCTGACCAAGCCTTAGCCATGAGGATTCTCTTTACTTTCTGGTCTAACTCCCTGTAGGTGATAAATTCTTTCTTGAGGAGGTCTTTCATAACCGCCACTACCTGGGGTATCTGATCACGAACTAAAATCATATCTGTCCCTGCCCGCAACATATCCCTGATCTCATAATAGACAGCAGCATCTGAGATGATACTATCATCTAACTGGGAAAAAACCAGACCTTTATAGTTCAATCTTCGCCTGACCTGGTTTTTATAAATCTTTCCTTCCTCTGCATAGACCAGACGGTTTATCTGAGTAGAATCCAATAAAAGCCCCGAGAGGCCATAGGCACTTGCCTGATGAAAGGGATACATTACACTATCCCATGCAAGGGTATCTCGCCATACAGCTGTCCCTAATTCCCTATACTGAAAGCATGGGAGAATCCCTTTCTGTTGAAGATCTGAGGCGAAGGCTATATTTTTATTTATGGTGTAGGTATCTTCTGTAGTATGGGTTGTGAAAAGCACCTGGCTCCCTATCTCCTCTCCTTGGACACCCATACTGGAGGAAAGATAAGCTAGCATAGCTGTATCTTGAATATAGGATAGTGCCTCCGATTCAGGATAATGAATAAGATCATCCGCTCTGATTTGGCTAAAGGTCCCTATCAGCAGGGGCAAGTGAGAATAACTCTGATATAAGTGTGTTCTTTTTGCCTGCTGGGAAGCTGAGTAGTTTTTAAATACAATTCCTCCCGGGTAGTAAGAAGTCAACCATGAAGATACAGTAGAAACATCTCTCCCCTGACTAGTATCTACATCAGCTACCGCCATAATCATCTGACCTATCTTCTCCTCTACCGTCAATTTCAACATGAGGGAGTCTACCCATCTGGAGTCTATTTTAGTGAAGGGGACTTCTCGGGATCGAAGTTTCTCCTTTTTTTCCGACTGATACCACGTGGCTAGCCATACCGTAAAGAGGCATAGACCGAAAGCCCATAACATGAAGTGCCGGAATGTCATTCTCCAGTTAGTTTTAATACATAATAAGGGCAGAAGATCTGCCGCTTTATGGTTTATAGTTTATGGGTAGTAAAGGGAACTATTAGTAGGAACGTTAAAACGACGCTCAGCGTTTAGAGAAAACTTCGCAATTATAATTTATTCTTTCGGGAATTATCACTACTTCTGGATAAACGGTCAATGCCATTATTATGCTTAATAGTACCATATTCACCCTTCCTTTTCATTGCGCTCATTTTTATTCATTCCCTAATAGTAAGGGTTCACTCTTCTTAAATTCAGTTTGAGGTGACTTTATTTTCAGCTTTTTTATAAATCGTATTATTTGAGGATAAGTTAAGCCCTCAATCTAAGTCTTATGAGACGATTTTTGGTCAATCCTCGACAAGCCTGTTTTCTGATTATGCTAGCCTTATTCACGCTCACTTATTTTGTGAAAGCCAAGGCATCAGAAAAAACATTTATGTCAGAAAAAATGGCTGTACAAACCATTCCTGCTGATCATCATGCTTTGCCAACTAGCCTAGAGTATAAAAAATAGTACCTAAGAATACTGATCGATTATTCATTTTAGGTGTTGCTATTCACAATGTTCTTCTTGACCCGACATACCAAGTCGGGTTTTTTTATTACGAAATGTGACTTATCCGAACATCCGTAATCCTAATCCTACAAGTAACGAATAGCGACAGGCTTTAGAAGGAGCTCCTTCCATTAGGGGTTCCCTTCTTTATTTATGGGCTGTGGACAGGATGAAGCCCAAAGGACTCTAGACTTTACTTCTATTTCTTGTCCGAACGGCATACTCCTCTCCTGCATGTAGTAAATGTGAAGGCTGTCTGGGGCGTTACCACCAAGAATATCCCTTTCCTGTTGACAGAAATAGCGCCCCAAATAAGGCTTAAGCTCTTTGTAGCGCCTTTTCTTGATTTGCTTCCAGTATTTACGCCAGCGCTGGTTTCTGTAGGTGCTACTTACGCTAGCGGGTTTCAAAAAGGAAACATCTTGTAGATTCCAATAATCATAGGACCCTTCTTCTCCAACTCCTACTACCACATACCATCCATCATTTCTAATTGGGTCAGGAGAAAATAAGTTCCAATTTTGGTTTAGGCCGAGCTTCATTACTACTGGATCTAAGCTGGGTGAAAGGTACTCCTTCCCTACGCTCAGCGCATTCCAGCCCAGCATGAGATATAAGCTGAACAGAGTCAAGCCTGTTTGGAAGAATTTACCTACCCTAAAAGCCCAGCTATATGCTTGCTGATCCAATTTTTTCATAAACCCTGAAGGCTTAGTAGCTACGATGAACAATAGATGCTTCCCTAATCCCTTTTCCCAAAAATGGGGAGGAAGAAAAATAAGCCAGCAAAGCATCCCTATAAACGGAAATAGCCCCAGTTTAAGGGTTAAAGCAAAGCCCAAATGGAGACTGATAAACAGGAGTACACTCGCATACCTAATATATACATGAAGCCCTCCCAGGAGCAGTAAGAGCACCGCCCACCTTTCTATCCATACTGTTAGGTTTGTAATACTTTCCATGAGGGTTGGAAAAGAAAGGAGCTGCTTGCCCAGCCCTGTGGTATGCATATCCAGGTTCATGACGTAATACACCGCTGTCCCATTTTGCCAGGTTTCTCCTGTTTTTAACCATCCTGAAAACAGGTAGACACACATAATCTGAATAAACATTGCTACAGTAGCTACTGAAAAAAGTTGGTAAGAAGGAGCTGCCACGGGCTTGGTAGAGACTGGGGTAGATAACGGAATAAATAGAAGCCAAAAAATAAGGCTTCTCAGTAGGACATCTCCCCCATCTAGTATGACAGGATTCCTGGCATGTAGAGATAAAAGTAGCACCCAACTAAGTAAGAGAGAAAGCTTAGGCCATTTCCCCACTAATAGTAGACCTGCCATACCCCCTGCTACTAGAAAGAGAAAAATCTGAAGACCTATTTCTCCCCCCAGCATATGCAAGGAATAAAGGTCTGTATTCCATATCCATGCAGAGACAGACTCTCTAGGTAAAATTCCCTCATCCGTATAATGAGCACCTAGATCTCTGATTCTTAGTAAAAGATCCAGCATAATCATTCCCCCCACACCCACTCTAAATAAGGCTACGGATCTGACATCTAGTGAGAACGTCTTTCTAAGGGCTGGGAGTAGTTGCATCATATGGTGCTCCTTTTTCGTCCAATAAAGAGAATGTGGGCTATTTCACCAAAAGGGTCTTCATTCTAATATTCATCTTGTATCTTTGGCCCTTTCTATCTCCAAGTTAGGGGATTTAGGTCTTAAACACATTTATACGAAAACCTAGGAATATGAAGATAACACGTTTTTTGGCTATTGGGATGATGGCAGCAGTTCTCTTTTTAAATGGCTGCCTAAATGACGATGATCCTGCGGCAGATCTACCGAATATCACAGAACTTATTTCCTCCAATAATGATCTAAGAACATTCAATCGTGCACTTGAGCTAACAAACCTGACTTCGCTTTTAGAGGGTAGTGATGGCGTCACCATTTTTGCGCCAAATGATTTTGCCTTTGATACCTATATAGCTAGTAATAACTTCAGTTCCCTGGAGGACATTCCCTTAGAAACACTGAGGAATACGCTGCTGTATCATATCTTTACCGGTAAGGCAGATATCTTTGAAATAGGAACAGGATATTACCAAACTAATAGTACCACTGGCCCCAGTAATAGTCAGGTAGTATCTCTCATTATCAGAGAAAATGATATTACTCGTATAAATGAAAGTGCTACTGCTGTAGTAACTGATATAGAAGGTAATAATGGATTTCTCCACATTTTAGATGCTGTGGTTACCCCTCCTAGCTTGGAAGAAATTTTCACCGTAAATCCCTCTTTTAGCATATTTATGGAGGGGCTGGAAAGGATAGGTCAAACAGAGTTGCTAGATAGTGGGCAGCCTATTACCATTTTTGCTCCTCCAAATTTAGCTTTTGATGAGTTTTTCTCTGATAATCCTTCTTTCTCTACCGTGGGTGAAATTCCGCTGGATAGACTAGAAACCTTACTCCTACATCACGTAATTGATGGATTCAATGATGGAAATACTATTTCAGCTGATGTTAGTGGGGTCCTTCAAGCTTATGATACCTTTGCTGGAGATACCCTCACTATTTCTGGTTCAGGAAGTAGCCTTATAGTGGATAATAAGGCCCTTTTCATCTCTGTAAATATTATAGGGACCAATGGCGTAGCACACTTCCTGGATAAGGTACTAGACGGTACTTTCTAAGAGAAACTATTAGTCTAGCCAGACTGGAAGAGAGGGGTCTACATATCTTTCTACCATAGACAGGATCTGGGCTTCTGTATTTCTTTCCGTAGATAGCTCTGGCAACTGGTCTACTGGAAAGAAGCTTACATCAAGCGTCTCAGGTCCTGTTTCTATGTTTCCCATAACGTACTCACAAGCTATAAAGCACTTATAGGTGTAGTAGGCAAAAGGAGGATGGTCATGGCATTTCTTATCTACTAACCCAAGAAGCCTATTGGCTTTAACCTGTATACCTGCCTCTTCTCCTACTTCTTTCTCTGCTACTTCTGTAGGAGAATACCCCACATCTGCCCAACCGCCAGGCAGAGCCCATTTTTGGTCGGCTTTTTCTTTTACCATCAATACCTTTCCCTCTTTCATGACCACTGCCCGTATATCTACCTTAGGTGTATGATAACCGGGAATAACAGGAAAAAGATCAGGAATTTTTTCGGGGGGATAGTTGCTAAGGAGGTGATACATTTGCATGCTTAGCTCTCGGAGCTGCTCATACCTTTCCAGGTCAAAACCTCCTTCCCCATAGGTAAGTCCTGTCTGAGAAATAGCCTCTACTTGTCTAATAAGATGAAGCCATTTCTTGCTATTTTCCATATTAGGGCTGAGAGAGTTCTTCTTGTTTGTCTTGTTCTTTCACTGGCTTCACAGGAGGAATAACCCTGGCTAAAATAGGTCCATATTCTGTTACTAGCCATCTTCCTTTACTATTTCTCCTCAGACTGATAGGTCTAATTTTTTTTGCACCATTACTCTTGATGAAATATTTAACTTTTCCTGCATACTCACTCCCACTGTACAGATTTTTTACAAATATCAAATCAAAGGGAACAGAAGGGGGAGCATATCTATTTTCTGAATAAGCCCCTGGAAAGTATGAAGCAGGAATATAAGGATAACGTTTTAGCTGTTTCTGAACCTTTAAAAACTCCTTTACCTGCATGCCGTATCCCTTATAGCTGTATTTCCCCATATTTCCTACCAAGAGGTCTTTATCAAGCATAGAGATGAGGGCCTCATTTCCTTGTACATCATCCTCTTGGAAAAGATGCAGGGCTAAAATAAAGAGAGCAGCTGAGCCTTCTGGGGTTTTGGCAAGCTGGCTACGAAGAATCTGAAACTCTTCGTTAGTTTCTGGTATATTTTTAATCGTTACTACCCGTTCATGCTGAGCAATGGTCTGGAAGGAAAGGCAGAGTACGACCAGGAATAATGGAATTATTCGCTTCATAGTGCTACGTTTATCTTATTGCCCACAAAAATCATACAATTTCCCTGAGAAAGACAGCTATTTAGGGAGAATACGTTTCATACAGCAAGAATGAGGTGCTGATTATGTTCATAGCTGATTTCCTATTATTTTAAGGAGAAATTACAAACCTGTGCCCCTAAGCTTTTTGATTCATTTCTTTTTTGGCCTTGTTGCTAGTTTCCTGGGGTCTATCCCCTTTGGGACGGTAAATGTATCTGTCATAGACACTACCGTACGGAAAAGCTTCAAAGCTGGCCTTCAGATAGCCATTGCAGCTGGCTTAGTAGAAATGATTCAGTCCTTCATTGCTGTACACTGTAGCATGTTCATTACCCAATACATACAGGACAGCCTGTACGTGAAGTTTTTCATCATTTTCCTTTTACTAGCTATAGGATTTTACTTTTTCACGAGAAAAGGGATTGCTGATACAAAGGCAGGAGGAAAGAAAGGATTCAAGGTGTCTGACTTCACTAAAGGAGCTATTCTTGGGCTGATTAATCCACAGGCCCTCCCCTTTTATGTGTTTGTCATCACGTGGCTACAAGCTCAATCACTGATCCAAATCCATCAGGATGCGTTTAATATTCTCTTTTTTCTTCTGGGAACCTCTGCAGGGAGATTCCTAGCTCTTTTTCTTTATGGCTACCTAAGCAGTAAACTTTCCCAAAAGCTCCTTGCCGTAAGCAGTACCATGAATAAGGTCCTGGGTGGATTATTCTTTTTTCTCGCCCTGGTACAGGTTATACAGATTCTATAATCCCCCACTTAGTATATCCCCATATCCTTTACCGAAGCATTCAGCCTATTCACCGAAAAGATTCTTGTGAACAGAGGAGATATGCCCACATTTCGGAAAACAAACTATTCATTATTTGAAATATGGAACATATCAAGCAAGGTGTACTTCTTCTTCTGACCTATATAGTTGTTGGTTTTTGCACAACAAACGCTCAGCACATCCTAATTCCTGACCTAGGCTTAGAAAAAGCCTCAGTAGAATCCTATCTTGAAAACCTTGTCCAGATAAATATTATTCCTTCTGAAAACCTACTCACTGCTACCTATGGACATATGACAGGAAGCTATGAGTTTACAGATGATATATTAAGTAAAGTAATCTTAGAAAGGGATTTCAGTAAAGAAGAGAACGCCCTTGCAGCGTTTTATAATATTGTGAAGCTATTTACCCATAGCCAGGCGAGAGAAATATTTTTTGTTACAAAAGGCTTCTCTACTTACTACTTGAGTATCTTAAAGGAAAAAGTATATGAAGTCCGGTTAGAACGAATGGGAGATGGCTTTACTGTTAGGCTAATTACAAGTAAATCCTCTATGTTACATGATGCGCCACTGACTGTTTCCCATGAAAATAATATAGACCCTCCTTTATTACAATGAGTTAAACCAGATCAGAAGATCTTAGCTCTATCAGCTTTACCCTCAAATCCCCCTGTATGCATGCTTGCAAGATAGTGTCAAGTGCTTTTTTATCATCTGAACTTAGTCTTGCTCTTGCTCTTTGATTTTTTCGGGATAGAATCACCTCTAATTGGACTTGGAGCTGTTGGAAAAGGATAGAAGGTGTAGGAAAGGTAATCCCACTCATCTCCACCTCGTCTACATAGTTTCTCAAAGCGAGATAGTCTGCTGTCAACACTTCTAATGCCTCCTCCATGATAGGAGGTAGTTCTTTTTCTGGATCTTTACTTTCAAGTAAACTGAGGGTCACTCGCTTCTTAAAAAAATGAGTATATGTTTCCTCCATTTTCTTGACTAGCTGCCCTAAGCGGTTACGGACCTTTCTTCTTTCAACCTGCATTAAGAAGTACCAAATCAGAAGAAACGCTGTTCCACAAAAAATAATGGTAAATAATATTCTTAGCCACATATGTTTATCTATGTTGAAGTCTTGAAAGAGAATCATTCACTACTAGCTGAACACTATCAGGATAATCAGAAATGATCCCATCTACGCCCATACGAAGCATACTCAATATATCCACCCTCTTATTAACTGTCCAGGGAATTACATCCATGCCTTCTTCCCTACTTAGCTGTATCAACCTCTCATCCACCAGCTGAAAATACGGACTGTATACTGAAGGGGTGAACCCCAGGGTAGCCAGGTTTTCGTCTGGGCTCCTTTCATTCTCTATCAGTAATACTAACCGTATATCTTTATGAGACGTGTTAGCTGCCCGTAACGTTCTGGGGTCAAAAGACTGAATAGTTACCCGTTCACTAATCTCTTTCTCTCGGACCACTTCCAATAGCAGGTCTACAAAGGCTGACGGTTCAGGGTGATATATATTGTCCCCCTCAGGCTGGGACTTCGTTTCTATGTTATAGAAGGGAGGTGGAATATTCTGTGCATTTACATACGCTTCTACCGTATCTATTACCTCTGCTAAAAGGGGTTTATACGCTTGCCTTTTTTCCTGATTAGGAAACCTGCTATGTACCTTGGTTCCACAGTCAAAGGCTTTAATCTCCTCATAGGTCATTTGGAACATATTCCTTTCCTCCTCTCCCAATTCATTCCCTTCTCCATCCAGGCATATCTCAGCTGACATAATAGGTTCATGGGAAAGCACGACTAAGCTATCTTGCGAAATCACTACATCTAACTCCAGCGTAGTAACCCCAATATCCAGTGCTTTTATAAATCCAGGGATAGTATTTTCCGGCATTAAGCCCCTGGCGCCTCTATGCCCCTGAATATCTATATCTAGCCTGGGCATATCCACCAGGTTTTGCTGAGGAGACTGATCCGCTGGTGGAGATGCACAGCTTATAATCATGCAGTGGATAGCTATTAGTAGTATCAATCGATTCATATTCTATGATGTGTGTTCATAGGGTTATCTATGGAAATATCCTCTATATGAATTTTTCCTTTTGGGCTTAGTGGAAGAAAAATACCCTCCATCAAACAGTCTTCCTGAGCTTAGTTTTAATTCTGCTAACATATAAGGAAGATCCCACACCTCCATTTCTGCTGCTGCTTCTAGCACTATCTGGGCACACCCATTAGCATCAGATAAGGCCTCATGGTGGGTAAGGTCTATCTCTAACCATTTACATAATTCACTCAACTTATAAGAAGGCCTGGCCCAAACCTCTCTGGATATTTTCACACTACACGCATAAGTCAACTCTGGATAGGAAAGGTTATACTTATCTAACACATGCCGTAACACGCTCATGTCAAAGCTGGCATTATGAGCTACCACCATTCTCCCTTCTAAAAATGGCTGTATAGCAGGCCATAATTCATAAAATTCCGGTTGGTTCAGAACCATATCAGCATCTATCCCGTGTAGACGGGTATGATAGGGTTCAAACTCATTATCATAAGGCCTGATCAACCAACTCCTCCGGTCAGTAACTTCTCCATTTTCTACCAAGACCAGACCAAGCGCACAGGCACTGTCCCTATATCTGTTCGCTGTTTCAAAATCAATCGCTACAAAATCCATATTAGCTAGAAAGGAGGTTCATGCTCAAAGTACAAAAAATGTAGAATTGAAAGTGAGAATACACATATTTAGCCTTAATAATTTCGTTAACATCCTGATCAGCCTCCTATTTATTTCTTTTCTCGTACTTTCTTCCTGTACCTCTTTTCATGAAGAGGCTGCAAGAGCAGAAATTCTTACGCGCCCTCACCTCCAAAGAGGCTATCACTTTGAGGGAAAAGAAGAGCCCTTTGCAGGAATGATGTCAGGGGAGATGATTTCTGTAAACCGGGGAGTAGTCAGCTTCCCCACTTACTAAGAAAATGTGAAGTGGTTTTCTGTCTATTTCCATTCCGTTACCTTCCAAAAATGGGATGACCTCAGGGACCCTATTATTCATTTTTCTGATGATGGTAGTCTGGCATATACCATCATACATAAAGAGGTAGTTCTGGACACCCCAGATGAAACGGGAGATACCATTACTGAAAGGATAGAATATGCCTGGGGGGCTATCTACAGAGATACTGAAGAAGGGTGGAAAATAGAATCCGTAGCTTCTACTAATAAGCCAGTTGAAATATTAGACTGATTTCTCTGTAAATTTTTACCTATGTATGCAGTAAGGCTTAACTCTCTGATCCAGCCATTTCTATCATGAGGCTCAATTCTTCTACCATTTTCTCGTCATCTCCAGCATACCCTACTGACTTAAACCTAATTACGCCCTCTTTATCAATGATAATCTTAGTAGGAATCCCTTCTACCTTATAAGCATTGATCATTTTATCATCAGTATCCATAAGTACCTCAAAGGTGTATGACTTTTTCTCAAGAAATGTCAATACATTATTTTTCTCTTCTCCATCTTGCTCTCTGGAATTAACAAAGAGGAAAATGACATCATCTCTATCTAAAAACTTTTTTCTGGCTTTATCCATTCCGGGAAAGGCCATGATACACGGACCACACCAGGTAGCCCAAAAATCCAGTACCACTACTTTCCCTTTTAAGCTTTCCAGAGAAACTTCTATCCCATCAAGATTAGAGACCGTAAAAGCAGGCGCTTTCTCTTCTATGGCTTGTTTGCTTAATTCTTCCATAGCTCCCTCCATAGCTTCTCTATCCAGATTAGCCATGAAGGCCAGGAAGTCTTTATTCGCTTCCTCATCTCCCTTTATGATTCGTTTATACTGCTTTTTCATTCTTCCGGAAGCATTCCCATCTCTGATAAATGTTTCCAGTGCTTCCTTGGTTTTCTCTGGGCCTAAGGCTCCTTCCATGTAAGCGGTATATCTCTCATTAATCCCCTTATCTTCTTCTCCCCATGATTCCCTTGCGATCTCTTGATAATAAAAAGCTGAATCTGAGTTCCCGGCCTTGTAAAGCACTAAGGCATAGGTATCAGCTAAATTAGCATAGCTACTTATTAGGTTCTCCCTATGCTCTTTAGGAGAAATTTCTACCTCTCTTTCTGCTTCAGGATCTTTCATCATCTGCCTGGTCAGGCTTAATGATTCTCTTGACCATGCCAAGGCTGTAGGAATCTCTTTCCCTTTCTCATCAAGATCTCCACCTGCTAATTTCCAGGCCATCTCATTTAATACATAAGACCTATAGGGTACATTTTCTATCTGGTTTACCACTTGTATGGCCTTATCCATGGACTCCTTATCTACATAAGCTGATACTAATGTCTCTAATAGTCTCGGCTTGAAATTATGATAATAGTCAGTTTCCCCAAACTGGTCTTTTAATTCTTTGTGAAATTTCTCCATTTCTACGGGATCTGACATATTTTCCAGCTTCCCTATTTCTGATCGAAAGGCTAACTCTCCCGAGGGATAGGCGGCTAGGAGCTTTTGTTGAATAGTAGCATATGCCTCATTATCTCTTGTAACCATAGTTGCAAATAGCGCTGCCATCAGCCCTTCCTCTGATACCTTCTCACTTTTCAGGGCACTATCTAAAACTTCCTGAAACCAGCCTATTACTTTTTCATTATCCAGCGTTCTGGAAGCCTGGACTATGGCAGGTAGATACTCAAGCTTATTTTCTGGGTACACGTCAAGTTCCCTTATAAAAAGTTCTTTAGCGAGGGAGTCATTCCCTTCCAGTCCTACAGAATAAGAGTCATAGAATACTCCCTTTCCGTACTCTCCCATGGCTCCACTTACCGGGGTCTTTCCATCTTGTTCATACATCATAACAGCTACCCCTTTTCCACCATTTTGCTCTACTAGTTGAGAATCTTTCCCTTTCAGCTTTATGAAAACGACTTTTGCTTCATTGCTGGTGGTAAATTTTCCTTTGAAGACTGTCCCTTTTACGGAAAGATCCACATCTGAAGCACGTATTTCTTTCCCATCAAAGACATAGGCAACTGCTGATACGTCTTCTCCTTCCAGCTTCCCTCCTTCTGTGTCATAAGTCAGTCTCACACTTTCACCTGGTTGGGGATACTCAGGATTAAAGGTGATAGTTTGAGAGAAGAGGGAAGAAATAAATCCCAATGTGAGGGTTAGTGCTACAAAATACTTTTGGAATTTCATATGGGTTTGGTGTAGGAGTTACCTAATGATCTTACCAGATAATTTCTGTTAATTTCCTATTCAAGGGAGAAAAAGGTTATATCCGTTTATGAATATTATGGTAGTATAAACTACCTAAAAAATCAACAAAGCGCTAAGAAAAAATGATTGATCCACGCTTGAGAATTAGTTTGAAGCTTGCACTTTTCCCACGGCAACTTTGGGTCTCCCTAATACATGAAAGCCCCTTCTTGGGATTACTTCCTCCCTTTTCTCAGGAAATCGTTCCTTATGGACGACTATTAATATCTATTTTTCCGACCATCACCTTCCCTGCTCCTACAAATACCTTTTTCCACAGCTCCCCCTCTTTTCCGCTAAAGAAGGCATCTGGATTTTGAGAACTAGCCAAGACATACTCATGCGTATCATCTGGGTATGCATTGATTTGAATGGGAGTAGAAGGGCCCTCTATCCTAAGAGAAAAAGCTACTGGCACAGTAGAGCTTAGAAAGCCTACTACAAATTTCTGTCCTTTCAGGTTTCCCAGAGTAGAAAGATAGGACCTAACTTTTCCAGCATCTGCCACAGTAGAATCAGGGAATAGCCAGTTTTCCCCAGATTTGGTTATGGAGAAGGAAGAATCTTCAGGATAGTTGAACGTTAGCTGTAGCCATTCTTCACTCCCTTCTGATATCAGGTTTTTATTTCGCCACCCCTCTACTTCTTTGCTAAAAGCAGAGGTAAGAAACCCCTTCACCAAATATACCTCTTCATTCTCCCCCTCACGTACGTAATTCATCATCCCCGCCTGTTTATACTCAAACCTTCCCAAGACTAAATCTGTCAGTTTCTCAGTCCCCTTATATATGCGTACCTGGGTACCAGCCGTGTCTACCTCATAGGCACCCCAGTTTTCTTCCTTACTGGCTACTAGCTGGGTAGCTTCTAAGTTCAACAGGGAGGAGATACTTCTCTTAACCTGCTCTTCATCAGCAGGATAAGCTGTACCATCTGGTCCGTTTACCGTCCATTTTTCTTCAGTCCTCTCTACGCTAATCACTTCATTATCAGCTAACACAACCTCTATTTTATTCACAGCTGTGGTATCTGCTAGTCCCAGCGTTTTTTTAAAGCTCCTATCTTTATTTTCTCCTAAAAGGACGGACATACCATAGAATAGCACTAACACTCCTAATGCTATCCCAAGTTGTTGGTTAGTGAATCTTCTAAACATGGTTTATGCACTAAAATCTTCTTGCATCCATTTTACACGTTGACTCTTTCTTATCTGCATCCTCACAACTCCCACTCCTATGATGATCAGGATAGGCAGGAAAAAGAGCAAATATTTCATCGTAGCTCGCTCTCCATCTGTGAGCTGCTTTTCTATGGGTCTACTATTAATGCCTTTGGTACGCAATTCTATCAGCCCGGTATCATCTGTCAGCCAGTCTACCGCATTTACAATGAAGTTGAGGTTATTTTCTGCCTGGCTACCCTGAACTGCAAAGTCCCCATCTCCTATGACCACTATCTTACTTTCAGTTTCTCCCTGAATTTTCCCTTCCAGGTAGGCCGCTACTGGAATATTCTGTTCAGGAAAGTCTGCTTCTGTCCATTGCTTTTGTAGATCTAGCATAGAGGGTGGGCTAATTTTTCCACTCCGCGCGGAGGTAGCCGCCAAAATGCCTCCCCTTACAGAAGAATCTTTAGGAATTACCTCTACCGGGCTAGCAAAAATCATGGTTATTGACTCTATCCCTTCCGAGATAGGGTGTTCAGGGAAATTAGTAATGGTAGGGAAGTAGTAAAAATCTATGGGGACAGACATTATCCCTAAAGGTGTTTGCTGGCGTGCCTGTACCTGACCACTCAATACATCTGTCACAAATACAGGCGTAATCACGAATCCTTTAGCATTCAACCAGCTTTCCAGTCCAGTAGTTAGCTCTGAAAGCATCCCTCTGTTTAGGTCTCCCTGGACTGCATTTACCCCAGCTAATAAGCGCCCCCCACTTGCTAGGAATTGATCTAATTGTGCGAAATGATATTGTGGAATAGAATCACTAGGTGCTAATAACACCAATGTTTTGAACTCTGCCCAGGCATTCGGTACATTTAGGTTCAGGGTATCCAACTCGTACAATGTGCTTAATTCCTGAAGAACGGGGGCTATACTTCTAATATCTGGCTCTCCATGGCCCCTAATAACCCCTACTTTAGGCTTATCAATAACCGTAAGTCTTTTGATACTCTTAGTAAGTTCATATTCCATGGAAGCACCCGGCTGTACCACAGGAATGACTTCTTGCTGAGTACCCTTTTTTATAATGGCACCTAGGTAGGCTCTTAATTCTGAAGCTTTATCATTCTCTCTGGTCTGAAGAAGCAAAGGAGCTATTCCTTGCTGTTCGGCTTCCTGTTTTTTTGCCTCATCTTCATTAGGGCTGATAAACTCAAATACTAGCTGGCCATCAGATTTAGTCTGGTACTCATACAGTAAATCCCTAAAATCATCTTTGAGTATACTTAGTGAAGCAGGTAGATCTTCTGTGAAGTAAGCGGTAACGGTGATAGGTTCTTCCAGATCTACCAGGATATCCAAGGTACTTTGGCTTAGCGTATAGCGTTTATCAGCAGTAAAATCTAACCGGAAGAAGTAGCTGTATACCAATACATTCAGCATAATGAATATGCCAATGAATAGCAGTAGCCGTATGATAAGGGTAGACTGGGTAAATCTCATGCTCTTAGGTTGATGACTAGCTTATCACGTTTCTTTTGATCAATTGATATTCTGCCAGAATAAGTCCTAGCATAGTAATAGTTAGGAAGTAAGTGATATCTCGTAAATCTATAACTCCTCTGGATATACTCTGGTAATGATTTTCCATACTTAAGAATGAGAAAGTATCTCTCAGTATGCCTTCACTAGCATCAGCCATAAATCCAAACAATAGATGAAAAAAGAGTCCTATCAGCAGTGCTACTAAAAAGGCTACCACCTGATTACTACTGATACTACTTGCAAAGAGACCTATTCCTATATAAGCAGCACTCATGAAGATGAGTCCTAAATATCCACACCAAACAGCCCCATGATCTACCGGTCCTAACCATGCTACAGCAAAGTAGTAGGGAAGCGTAAAGATCAGTGCAACTAAAATTAACCCTAGACAGCCCAGG
Organism: Bacteroidota bacterium; assembly: GCA_039026975.1. Lineage (GTDB taxonomy): Bacteria > Bacteroidota > Bacteroidia > J057 > J057 > JBCBKZ01. The sequence goes on from JBCCLI010000035.1 coordinate 19,912, forward strand.
AATTTTCCAACTAAGACCTGCCAATCACTGACAGACTGGGTGAGCAACACTTCCAGCGTTCCGGTTCTTTTTTCTTCTGCTATCATACGCATGGTAAGCGCAGGAATAAAAAAGAATAAAGACCAGTACGCAGCTAGTGAGAAAAAAGGCTGTAGCGTAGCTTGGCCTATAAAGAATATATCCGTTCCGTACAGCCAAGTAAAAAATCCACTAAAACCCAGGAAAGCGACTAGCAATATGTATGCAACCAGAGAATCAAAAAATGATCGTATTTCTCGTTTAGCCAAAATCAAAATATTCTTCATAACGAGCTGAACTAGTTTACTGTGAGATCTCTAAAGATGTCCTCTAATCTTGTTTCTACAGGAGTTAGTTCTGTAAGTACCCAGCCTTTTTCTACACATAGGTGGAATACTGCTTCTCTGGCTGAAAGGCCTTCCTTACTGACTAATTGATATCTATTGTTTCCTTCCGGCAGTGGATCTGCCATGCTCACCTCTTTCATGCCCAACAAGGCCTGAAAAATTTCATCTGGGGAAGCTTTATCTGTACTTAGCTGGACTTTAAGAATTTCAGCTCCTTGGGCTGTATTTCGTAAGGTATCTGGAGTGCCATCAGCTACTATTCTTCCACGATTAATGATGAGAATCCTATCACAGGTAGCTTCTACTTCTGGGAGAATGTGCGTACTGAGGATGACCGTTTTGCTGGCACCTATCTCCTTAATCAGGTTTCGGATTTCTACTATTTGGTTGGGATCCAGTCCGGTAGTGGGCTCATCCAGGATAAGAATCTCTGGATCATGAATGAGTGCCTGAGCCAAGCCTACACGTTGGCGGTATCCCTTGGAGAGCTCACCTATTTTTTTATGCTTTTCTCTGTTGAGGCCACACATCTCCACGGTTCTCCTTACCCGCTGAAAAATATACTTTTTATCCACTCCCTGGATTTCTGCCGCAAAGCCTAGGTACTCAAGTACGGGCATTTCCAGATAGAGGGGATTATTCTCAGGAAGGTATCCTATGCGATTTTTTATTTTTTCTGGCTGGTCGTAAATGGAGAATTCTCCTACACTTACTTCCCCATCTGTGGGAGTCATATAGCATGAGAGAATTTTCATGGTAGTAGTTTTCCCTGCTCCATTGGGGCCCAGAAATCCCAGGATTTCTCCTGTTTTAACTTCAAAAGATATATTATCAACTGCTTTCTGAGGACCGTAAGATTTAGTAAGATCTTTAACGAGTATGTCCATCTGTATCCCTGAATTACAGTTAGGTTTAATGATCTAATGTGAAAATAAAAGAAGTAAGAATGTGAATCAAGTAAGGAAATAGTTGAAAGAGGGAAAAAAGATTGGGGGGGAGAAAAAAATGCGCCCGGAACATATATTCCGGGCAAGCACGCTAGCCTTATCCACTAATCTAACGCTTAACCAAAATCTTTATACTAATGATCAATTGCTCTTTTCATTGTAAAAATTGACAATTCTAACAAATAAAAATTGTCAATTTTATTTAAAATCTAACCTGCCTGATTTTTCTTAATTTATGAGGATAATACATAATTTTGGAATAATTGTGGCTTTGAAATGCATTAAATAAACAGTACAGGTAAATTATTACTCCACTTTTCGAATCTTTCCCCTTAATAATGTGAAGTTTCTCCCTACCCTTTTACACAGTAGCCTTCCTATCAAACCCAGAAATTCTTACATCAATCTGCCTCTCGGGACAGGATAGTGAACTCCCTACTAAGACTATTCCCTAAATCATCTACTACTGTAAGGGTATGATCCCCTGGATTAGGCTGTAGTGATAGCTTGTGAATACCTGTAGTTTGGCCCACAAATGCCTCATCTAAATGCCAGAAAACTGTTCGTTCATCTTGGCGGTGGGCTAGCTCAAAGACAACTTTTCCCAGCTTACCATCTAATTCTACAGGAATGTATATGCTAGAGTTGATACGTGGATACATCCACTGCATCATCTGTAGATCTCCCACCTCAGACTTACAACCGGGTGTCCACGCGGGTAGGAGAAGATAGTCTGGATGTCTACGTTTGTAGTATTTTTCCCAAGCCGGGGGGAGAATAAACCAAGGGACTGTTATGGCTTCTTCTAGCTGATCTATACAGTCTCTATTTACTTGTAATCCAGACTTTTTTCCCAGGAGAATTTTTTTGTGATAAGGACAGGTAACTTGCTCTTGAATGGTGGTCTGAACCCATGAAGTGTCTGCCTCTGGACAAAACCTGCCTGCCAAATGACCACTCTTCCTACAAGTGGCTATCTGCTGCATCTCATCTAGCGGGGCCTGAAACCATTGGCGTCTATCTGGTAACATCTGAAAAAGAGAAAACATGAGGGGAGCTGCTGCCTGGGCGCCTATCAGTCCTGGTCTTCCTTCCCCATCAGCATTACCAACCCAAACAGAGACTACATACTCTGGGGTTAGGCCTACTGCCCATGCATCCCTAAATCCAAAACTAGTCCCTGTCTTCCAAGCTATTTTTCGGGAGGACTGATACTGTTTCCAAAACTGGTCTGTCTCCGGACGGGTAAGTTCCAGCATAGCCTCAAAGGTAAACCAGGTAGCAGCAGCTGACAGTGCCTGCTGATTCACTAAACCTGAAAATTCTCCAGGATTTAACTTTCCTTTTGACTTATCTCGCCAAAGGTTTATAGGCCTAAAAGCATTCTCTTCATACTTCCCTTTATAATGTGAAAAGTGTTTTAAGTTTCTGGCCATTCCGGCATACATAGCTGCCAATTCTACTAATGTCACCTCAGCCCCCCCTAAAGCTAAGGTTAATCCATATTCCTGGGGCCTTCTGTGTAGGGTAGTTATTCCGCACTGCTGGAGCTCTGCATAAAACTTACTCACTCCATGCCTACTGAGCAGGTGGACCGTAGGAATATTCAAAGACCTAGCTAAGGCTTTCCATGCCGGGATAGCGCCATCATAAGTGAGAGAGTAATTTAAAGGAGTATAGCCTCCATACTGAGAAGGGATATCTGGTACAAGCATCTCCGGCAACAGTTCTCCACTCTGAATCATCGCTGCATATAGTACCGGCTTTAAAATGCTACCTGAACTTCTTCTTGCCTGAGTAATATCCACTCCATAACTATGTGTTTCTGCTCCTTCCTGAAATGGACTTACATTCCCTACATAGGCGAGAATATCTCCTGTTTCCACTTCTGTTATAATGGCCGCAGCATTGTTTATCCCTTTAGAAGCTAAGCCGTACACATGATTTTCTACTCGTTTGCTTGCTTCCTTTTGAAGATGAATATCCAGAGTGGTGTATGTGTGCTTAGTATCTGCCAGTGCTCCTTTTTGCACATAGTCTAGCAGATGCGGAATATGCTGAGGGATAGGGGTGGGCTTTTCCGGTAAAGGCTCACTCTTAGCTAAAAAGGCGGTATTCTGATCTAATTTCCCCTTTTCGACCAGTCTGTCTAGCAGTTGATTTCTCTTTTGTAGCAGGAGATTTCTATTTTTTCCAGGATGAATCAGGCCAGGTGCATTTGGGAGAACAGCCAGCATGGCAGACTCTGACCAGGACAGGTTCTCTGGACTGCGGGAAAAATATTTCCATGCTGCGGCTTCCAAGCCTACTATGTTTCCCCCAAAAGGAGCATGTGAAGCATACATGGCCAAAATTTCTGGTTTAGAATAGCTGAGCTCCATTCTAGTAGCTAGCCATACTTCCACTACTTTTTCCCAAACGGTTCTGGGTTTTCCTTTTCTGGCTAAGCGTATAACTTGCATACTGATAGTACTTCCCCCACTTACTATTTTCCCTTTTTGGAAGTTTAGCCTAAGCGCTCTTCCCATTGCCAGTAGGTCAACTCCTGGATGTGAATAGAATCGCTTATCCTCAAATAGAACAATTGCACTAGCAAATTTATCAGGGACTTTTTTTATCTCAGGAAATCTCCACTGTCCATCTTCTGCTATTCTTGCCCCAAGTAGTTCTCCATTTTTATCCAAGAGAACAGTAGATTCTGGATCATGAAAGAAGGCCTTGGGTAAAGAAAAAAGATATGTTCCTATAGCTATCAGACCTACTATTCCTAGTAGGTAACGCCTCCGAAGTTTAGGCCTGTGGGTCTTTATGAGAAATGATAGCTTCACCAGGATGGTAATTCTTCAAAAATTACGAAAGTCTTCCCTTATAATCTTCATATCCGAAGGTGCGTATTACTTCATAAGATTGGTCCTCTTTCCATATCCCTATTTGAGGATGTGGTAGCCCATTAAACATAGAAGTCTTCACCATGGTATACTGGATCATATTCTCAAAGACGAGCTTATCCCCAGGCAGTAGTTTTGTGGGGAAGGCATAAGCAGATAAAACGTCTCCTGCCAGGCAGCTTCTTCCTCCCAACCGATAGACAAATGAATCTCCAGGTTTTGGCTCTCTGGCTCCCCTAATCTGGGGACGGTATGGTAGTGCTAGGACATCAGGTATATGTGTGTTAAAAGAAATATCCAGAATAGCTGTATGCATCCCATCCCGTTTAACGACATCTAATACACTGGCTATAAGCACCCCTGATTCCCAGCTTATAGCTGATCCTGGTTCCAGAATGATATCAACCTCATGCTTTTTCTTAAATGAAGTGAGCATGGAGATTAGCCTATTTGTCTCATACTCCTCAGCTGTCAAGAGATGGCCTCCCCCCATATTCACCCATTTAAGGGAAGGCATGTATTTCTCAAACTTTTGTTCGAAAGCTGTGATTACTTCTTCCATACTATCCACCCCCGCATCGGATAAGGTATGGAAATGAAGTCCTTCAATTTCTTTAGGAAGAATATCAGGTAAACTATCTACTGTCTCCCCTAGTCTAGAACCCAACCGGGAGGGATTTCCACTTGTATTTTCTACATTTGAAAATCCAGGGTTTACTCTAATCCCTATGGATACATTATCTGAATATACCACAATATCAATTAGATAGCGTTGAAATTCTGATAAGGAATTAAAGGTTAGGTGGCTACTATAGGAAAGTATTTCTTGAATAGAAAGAGGAGAATACGCTACACAATAAGTATGGGCTTTCTGGCCCATTTCTTCAAAACATAATCTAGCTTCATACAAAGAACTGGCTGTGGCTCCCTTCAGATACTTATTCACCAAGGGAAAGATTTTCCACATAGCAAATCCCTTTAAAGACAGTATGATAGATATCCCGGCTCGCTCCTGGATTTGCTGTAACACAAGAAGATTTTTCCGAAGTTTTTCTTCCTCCAGCACATAAGCAGGGGAAGATATGTGGGTCATATCCATTCAGGCAGCCGTTTTCTGTACTGGTATTTTTTTACTAATCTACAGCTAATATGGAGTATCAAGCGGATATAAGGAGTAGTCATAAGTAATTTCTTAGTATCAACTTTTCCCATTTTTATGATTATCAGAGAGAATTTCTTCACGGGCCATTTCCATTCCAGAGGCAGTATAGCTTGCCAGCAATATGCCAGAGAGTATTCTAAGTAGTAAGTCTCTTGGGAGAAACCTTCATGTTGTCATCTATTTTCCTCTATCAGAGAGAGCATCCAAGATCGGTTAAGAATATAACCTGGTATCTATAGCTGCAATATATAAATAAAGTTGAGGCCTGACTTACTGACTTGTCTGTTAGAATTTCATCCATCATTAGCAAGCAGGTGTATTCTTATAATCCAAGATTAATGAGGAGATGCTTTATCATATGTAGATGAGTAGGATGACAGACCTGGTATCGGAAAAATGGTTCTTCTATGTTTATCTCTTAAAATATTACTAGTCTGTAGTTCCCTTTTGGTAGCTGAAGTAGCTCCTATATATCAACACATCTTTTGGAAGGGAATGTAAGTCTATCTGCTTATGATCTGGAAATAGTGGTGTGAGGGATAAACCCTACTGCTTGGGTTTAGGAGTAACGGAAGACCGCCTAAAAAGCCTTTCCAATATCGTGAGTATTTAACCCTACTACACCGGTAAATAAAATTGGATTCTGTTAGATCTTCAGAGATCAGGATGGGAACAGTCAGCCTAAAGTTAGGGTAGCTGACCATTCCGTTCTGAAATTGAATGAATTTGTAATGTCGTGCACTTAAATGTCAAGGAATATCTAATGATCAAATTACTTCCTACCTACAAAATCATGCTCCACTTGGGGAGAAGAAGTATACTCCCTCCAAATCTGATGGGCTACATGTGTGAAAGGGAGGCGGCAAAGATTCTTAGCCTTTAAGCATCTCTGCAAAATAGCCCAACTATATAATGGGTAGCTAGCGTAAAATGGTATCTATCGGGTGAAGGCCAACAGCCTTGTTAATATCTTAGAATAAGTAAAAATGTGGTCTCTCCTTACTGACTTACAAATAATCTTGAAAAACTCAAACTAGGTGGGCCACTAACTTATGTAATGGGTAATTAGTAACGGGCAAGCAAATAAACGCTTTCGGGTGGCCTCATTCCTAGTTCTGTACAAACAAGAAAAAATTAACGAAAATACTTTAGTAGCTCCTCCCCTCTGCTTCCTTTTCCTCTTTAGCTAGTTTTGGGTAAAATAATGATCTGGTATAGGCTCATGATTTGAAGCTAGGCAGGGTAGAACCCAGTAATAAGGATAATTGGATCCTCTTTTTCTCTGAGAAGTACTCCAGGTCCAACCTTCTTCATGATATTAATGGGTATTCAACAAATTACCCAATAATAGCTTCCTTCACCTGAACATATTTATATCTGCTTATCATCAATCTTTAACAGATATAGTGCTTTTTCATCTTATCTATTAAGTTAGGGAGCTTATGAATTTTTATTTTCCCAGCCTTACTGTAAAAAAGATCGCGAGAATAAATCATTAGCTCCCTAGATGTCCGTTCTTTTGCCTAACAGGCGAGGCCTGTACATGGGGGGCCGGACTTCCCTTCTATCCAACAGGCTGAGCTGGTCTCAGTGTTACGTTAACTTTAGGCTTTCTCCCCTTATCAGGTTCTGCCATTCCTTTTTTACGTTTTGCTA
>JBCCLI010000036.1:0-26918 GCA_039026975.1 Bacteroidota bacterium
GAGCTCACATCGACGGGGAGGTTTGGCACCTCGATGTCGGCTCGTCACATCCTGGGGCTGGAGAAGGTCCCAAGGGTTGGGCTGTTCGCCCATTAAAGTGGCACGCGAGCTGGGTTCAGAACGTCGTGAGACAGTTCGGTCTCTATCTGTAGCGGGCGTAGGAAAATTGCGTGGAGCTGACCCTAGTACGAGAGGACCGGGTTGGACTGACCGCTAGTGTACCAGTTGTGGCGCCAGTCGCATCGCTGGGTAGCTATGTCGGGATGGGATAAGCACTGAAAGCATCTAAGTGCGAAGCCCCCCACAAGATGAGTTTTCCCTTGAGAGCCGTAGAAGATCACTACGTAGATAGGCGGTAGGTGTACGCACAGCGATGTGTTCAGCCGAGCCGTACTAATTGCTCGATCGTTTTCTTCCCACATGAAGCGCACTATAAGTGCGCAAGATACACAAACAGTGTGATCAACATGTGTACAATTGCCAGTTGCTACTGTGTATTCCAACATGATCAAATACAAAATATAGCTGATCATTCATTGATCTGATCTTTACCACATAGGGAGTATGTAGTTGCTATGATACATGCCAAGCACGAAAAGTCTAACAGCATATCGTGCAATAACCCCAAAGAGTAGGTGACCATAGCATGGAGGTACACCTCTTTCCATTCCGAACAGAGAAGTTAAGCTCCATAACGCCGATGGTACTGCGGTAGAACGTGGAAGAGTAGGTAGTCGCCAGTTTTTACAACAACCCCCTTCACTTTTGTGAAGGGGGTCTTTGTTTGTAGCTATTCCTCTGAACCCTCCTTCAGCGCTACGCAAGATCCCGTTTGACCCCACAGCCATACCCAAAGACCCAATGAGATAACGCAGCTTTTTTGATACGGGCGAAGAGCATGCGTAAGGGCAAGACACCTTTCCCCAGCTTTTGGGCACTGTCTGCTTCAGCTGACGAAGGATTTATGAGAATATACCAGCAGCTCATCCACCCTTATTTTACTTTACCCTAAGAACCATCCCGCCCCGCCAGCGGTCGAATGTCCTGACCGCCAATCCCTGAAAAGTTTCCCATAATGCTCTGCCAGCGATCAAATGCCTTGAGCACGAACACCTGAAACGCTTACCCCCTTTCCTTCCAGTAAAAAATCATATATCTTTTCTCCTCACTATTAAAACCACACCATCAGCATGCGTGTATATCTACTTGTTCTACTGACTATTCTCATTATTTCTGTACAAGCTCAGGATCATACAGAGCTCATCATCGTCAATAAGATAGATCACCTATCTACTCTGGCTAGAGAGCCTATGGTAGCAGAGCATCCCAATGGGAGCCTGTTTGTTACAGGATACATGAATGGAAGTGATAGCCCTCAGCTGTGGGAAAGCAGAGACTACGGGAAGACCTGGCAATCTGTAGACGTAGGAACACCTGATGAAGGCGCCCAGGGAAATTCTGATGTAGACCTGTATATAGATTCTCTCGGAAATATATTTCTCCTAAGCATGACCTACACCAAACTCCCGGAAGACATCAGTAATTTTGACTTTGCTACCATGAAGGGGGAACAAATCACCATAGGGGTAAGTAGAGATGAAGGAAAGAGCTGGGACTGGGAGGTTATCTCTCAGAGAGACTATGATGATAGACCCTGGATTACGGCCTCATCTAATGGGGATATGCACATCATTTGGAATGATGGCAAGGGCGTTCATTATGCTAGCAGTAAAGACGCTGGAAAAAGTTGGCAGAGACAGCCGGATGTCCATTCTAAGGGAGGGTCCAGCTTTTTGGCCAGTGGGCCACACGGACAATTAGCGGTCAGGGTCTCGCCCATGTCTGCTTCAGGCTTTCAAATGGATAAAGGAGTAGATTTTATCAGGCTAAGCCTGGATGAGGGGAAAAGTTGGCAGGATGTAGCACTGCCCGGAAATAGGGATTGGAGTGAAGATTTTAGTGGGATTCCCAGATGGGTAGAACCAGTAGCTTTTGACAGGGAAGATAATCTGTATGCCATGTGGAGTGAAGGCAAAGAGATGAAGCTAGCAATGTCAACAGATTATGGAGAGAGCTGGCAGGAGTATGTCATTTCTAACACTCAGGATACTACTTATTATCCGTATATGGTCATGAGTAAGCAGGGACTTTTATGTACATGGACGAGTGGATTCAATGAACATATTAGGCATTATGCAGCAGTGGTGAAAATGGATGTTACAAATGTGAAGGTATATACTGTAGACCCTTTGAAGCTGGATATGTGGTCCAGGTTTTCTGTAGGAGAGTATCAACGGTCCACCGGAGGAGAATACTTCCCTATCATTTCTCTTGCAAATGGGAACATAGGCATGGTGACCACCATCCAAAATTCTCAGGCGAATAGAGTTGGCTTCAGCTGGTGGGAATTGAGACTGAGTGAGTTTTAAGGTAAGTTCTGATGGTTTAATGTATAAACGCACGAATGAATTGCTCATACATTATCTATGGACTCTCGTCATTTAGTGGGTAGGCTGCCCAATGCTAGCCTCTTAAGCTGGATAAAGGCTCTCAGAGTTGTAGAAGGATTATAATTTTGGATTGAGCTTACCTACCAACACCATCCATCAACAGCCATGATGACCCCCACTTTTAGGTTGAAGAGGTCCGGGCGTATGGTATCAATCTGATAGTCAGCAATGCCTTCATTAACCCTGACCGTGCTTAGGTTGGCAAAAGGAACTCTTCCTGTGTTCAGGTAAGTCCCTCTAATATCAAGAAAAACGGTATTACTGAGAGGGATCATCAATCCACCTGCTACTCCCACCTCAAAATTTACCTGGGTGTTGACCATTTCGCATACGGCCTCATCATAGGAATGATCATCTACCATTTCTTCAATGCCATATACACCCATCCCCACCAGGAAATCAGCATAGGGAAGGATCCACTTTGTATTCTGAGGGGTAATTCTGGTTATTCCGTGAAGGCTGATCTGCTTATTAGAGATAGTGAGTTCTCCTTCTATTCCTTGAGCAGGGGAAATTAGGGCATCCACTCTTTCTTCTCCGGCATATAAGGCAGTGAACTGAGCACCGAACTGCAGACTTACAGGGGAAGCTTTCTTAACATTGGGACTTAAAAATTCAAATCCTAGTCCCACAGCATTACGGTAATCTGAGGAAGCTATAGTACCCACCCTAGGCTGGAAGGAAGCGTGAATGCCAAATACGGCTTGGGCCCTCAAAGAGAGACTACTTATACCTACAAAGAGTAGAGAGAGGAAGATTCGGGTAAATATTCTATACATGTATGCTTAGGATTAGATGGGACTTTTCATAATATAACTACTTTCGGTATAAATTGTCTTACACTATGAGTAGGTGTGTCATTCTTTTGAATAAGCGTGTTAAACGCTGCTAATGGAAAAGGAGAACATTATTCCTGGGTATTAGTCATAGATAGAAAACATGCATCTTATGAAGCTGGAATCGGATAAACTGGAAAAATTCTGGGAAGATAGATACAGAGAAGCTCGAACGGGCTGGGACATAGGCTATGCTTCCACTCCATTAGTGGCATACATAGATCAACTAGCTAATAAAGAGGTGAAGATTCTCATACCTGGGGCAGGGAATGCTTATGAGGCCGAGTATTTATTCAGGCGCGGGTTCACCAGTGTTCATGTATTAGATATAGCAGCTTATCCACTTAACTCATTACAGACACGTCTACCGGATTTTCCTTCCAAGCAGCTTATTCAAGAAAATTTCTTCACACATAAAGGGCAGTATGATCTGATATTAGAACAAACCTTCTTTTGTTCCTTTGATCCAGCACCGGAAAATAGGGCTGCATACGCCCACAAGATGGCTAGCCTACTAAAGCCTAATGGGAAACTAGTAGGCCTTTGGTTTAAGCATCCTTTAGATAGACTTTCAGGCAGAAGGCCTTTTGGGGGCTCCAGGGAAGAATATGTAGGCTATTTACAGCCATACTTTGACATAGTAGTATTTGAAGATGCTCGTAATTCTATTCCCCCAAGAATGGGGAATGAGCTTTTTGGAATTTTCAAGCGGAAAGCTAGGGGAGCTTAAGCCTGATTTTTCAATACAGTAGTAAACACACTACCCACCCCTAGCTCTGATACTACATGTATTTCTCCATCTAGTTTTTCTATCAGGTGCTTAGTGATGGCTAATCCGAATCCTCTTCCCTCATACTCATCCTCTGCATGTAATCGCTCAAAGGGGGCAAAAATTCTTTCGAGGTACTTTTCATTGATGCCTATCCCATTATCCACTACACTTATCATTACTTGGCTTCCTTCCTGTTTTCCAAGGATGGTAACCTGTGGGGTTTGATGCTTATTAAACTTAATGCCATTGATAATCAGGTTTTGCAGCACAATCTTCATATAGCTTTTGACAGAATAAACCTCTGGAAGTGGTTTAGGAATATGTATTTCATGGGGAGCAGGGAATTGAGCTGCATGTTCCTTTTTAATATCACCTATAATTCCAGAAAGGTCTACCCTTTCAAAGCAGTCTTCCGCTTTATGATGGGTAAGACGGGTAAAGGCCAGTAAGTCAGTTAAAATTTCTTCAAGTGTTTTAGCTCCTTTATGCGCAAAATCCAGGTAGGAGAGTGCATGCTCATCCCCCAGGGTTCCCAGTCTTCTTTTAAGAAGATCTTGAAAACTGATTACCGTTCTCAGGGGGGCTTTTAAGTCGTGGGAAGCTATGTAGGTAAAGTTCTTTAGATCTGTAATTCTATTAGCTAGTTCCTTATTTTTCTGTTTGATCTCTTGTTGTTGGACCTCAATGATTTCCCGCTGTCTGTGCAAAAAACCAGCTGTAAAGTGCAAGGAAACTAGCCCCAGGAATAGACCAAAAATAGCAATCAAGGTAAGGTTCACTACGATGGGGGTGGGGTAGTGCTGACTGACAGCAAACCCGTGAAGCCCTAATATGATAGATCCATAAATGGCCATTGAAATCATCCACTTCGCATGTATAAACTTGAAAGAGACAAATATGCAGCAGATCAGGATTATGCCTCCCACCTCAAATACATGGTAAGGATGGACATAGGTTAAGTCAACGGCATAGTAATCCTTGATGATGAAATGAATAAAGAATATGATGGTGTTACACAAGAAATAAAGAAAAATTACCAGGGAAATTTTCTTTTTTCTAATCAGGTAGATATTACCAAGCCATATAATAGATACAACTGATTCCCAAAAAAGATCTATACCAATATTCCCTTCGAAAGGATGTATTAAGCGATTTAGGATGGTTACTATGCTGATGAAAAATGTTAAATGGAACAAATGCTTCCCCACTCGCCTTTCATAAGAAGGTTCCTTAGGATAATCTTGAAGTATGATATTCTCCCACTTAAGAAACGTATTCTTAAGAAGTAGAAAGAGCTTGGAAGGAGTGAGAGCGGAAACGGGCAATGGCTTCATGGCTGAATGACTGACCGCTCAAAAGAGCCGTTGTTACGGTATAATCTCTTAAAATACGAAAATCAAATCATTTGAACACGGAAATACTCATTTATTTCAGTTTATCTTAGAATTAAATTTTTGACTGGATAAATCGCTGGGTAGTAGATCTTTTAGCAGACTGTGTATTTAAGTGTTGTGATCTTCCTGGGAATCTTATTAACTGAATGGAGATAATGTTAGGTAGATCCCCAACATCTGCAAATCTGATCTAAAGGATGGCACAGCACTAAGCCTACAAATGGGAAGTGGATATTCTCATGCGGGAAGATAGGCTCCCATTTTACTCATCTACCATTTCTATGAAAATCTGTTCAGTGGTATAGGTATGGACGCCATCTACAGATACATCCATGTTTCTAAGTGAGGAAATGTAGTATGGGATTCCGGGATAGTAGAAATAGAGAAAGATATTTTCGGTTTCTATATTGAGCTCAGCATTTTTAAGGGCTTCTTCTGTATCAGTTCCCTCAGGTAGCATACTGGAGACTATTTCCTTCACAAAATTGAAAATATCCTCCTGCTCTGGCACCATTCGGTGGGTAAATTGGCAGTAATAGTCAAGGGTATCTACTTCCTGAAAGTAGATAGAAGCATTAGCTTTTAAAGGCTCTCCTCCCATAGGATTAGGGAGAGCATCCTCATAAGTAAAGGTATCAATGGAGGATAACTCAGCTCCTAATGGAAAATGGATGTATTGGAGCTCATTCAGTAAGGTGTATTCTACGCCATCCTTAGACCCATATATTTGCATGAATGGGGAGATAAACCGCTTCACCTTTTCATAGGTTTCCTTGGGCCTGTCTTTTGTTAGGGCCACTAATTTATTAAGGCCTCTCTTGATTCTTTCTCCTATCTCTTCAGTATTTTCTACATATAAAAATTCTCCTAGTTCATTGGTTTTATAAATAGCTTCTTCCATCCCAAACTCTGGAATACTTTTGAGTTGCTCTGCTGTAATACCTGGAATGGAGTTTATGGCATTTTGGAAACGGTAGCTAATAGTGTAAGATGAGTCTGTAGAATCCTGCACAGTAAAGGTACTAAGGTAGGAGGTGGAATCTATTTTATTGACTTTAATATCATTCCATGATTTTTTCACCTTAGTTACCTTAAAGGTGTAGGTATCACCTGTAGCCCAGTAAGCTACAAATGGAACGAAGGCAGTATCTATTAGGGTAGAATCCTGTGCGTGTATACTGGGGGTAGTACAAAAGAAAAAGCCACCGAAGAAAAGATAGCAAGCTGTATGAAACTTACTCATTGTCAATACGTTTGAGAATGTGTCAGGAATCTATTCATTCCTAAGAAAGAATGTAAGCAAGATTCCTTTACTTTATAAATCAAATTTAGGATAGTAAAGGAGAAATGTTATAATCTAACCCAAAAAGAGGCGTTGTACATATGGATAAAATTTCTCTTTTTGATAGGGTATAGCGTAATTAGATCAGGTAAACAGAATCACATGAATAAAAGCGATTTTCTCACTAAGACGAAGGAACTCCGCTCCGCTATTGAAAAAGCGTCTTCTATCGTAGAACACTTGGGCAATAACCTCTCTTCTGTGCAGCAGCCAGCTATCAATGCTCAGTGTAATGTGATACGGAACTTTCTTTTACAAGTAGAACGACAGGAGCATCTCTTTACAGAGATGTTAGAAAAAAAGCTGAAAGAGTAGTTCTTTCAGCTTTTTTTACCCTAATGCTTATCCTTTTTATTTGAGAACCACCGGCTTAAGTTCACAGGAAGCAGCGGTAGATACAGCCTCCATGATGGTGGTACAATAGTCATTAATTTCCTCTAAGTAGGTGCTATAGTTGTCAGTGCTAATTTTATCTTTGACAGCTACCATCCACTCAAGAATTTTTTCAGGTTTACTCATATACAGGAAGAATAAAACTACTTTCTCCTCCTCTCCCTGGGTAGAAATACCGAGGGTGATCATATTTACAGGAGCGTGAAATTGGGCCTCCAGGATACGTTTCTGGTACTCATATACGCGCATCCCTTCCGGGCTTACCTCCTCTCCTTCATCAAATTTCCTCTCAATTGCAAGGGGATCAGCCCAGCCATCACATTCCAGTATGAGAGAGAAAAGGTTGAGATGGTCAAGCTGAGAAGCTGTTAATGATGATTTTTTCATGTGCAGTAAGTCTTTTGTTTCGGCAAATTCATTAAATCAGGTTGGTCCTAGTGGACCTAATCGTGTACATTAAAAAGCCTCTCACAAAAGCGTATGTCTCCCGTTAAAATCAGCCATCAATATAGAGACTTTACTTTCCCTGCCAGAATGAAATCTGCTCAATGGTCATTTATCTGTCATGAAAGGGAATTCCGGGTAAATAGTGGGTAATATGAGGGAATATCGAGTTTGGAATTGCCTGAAAAAAGGGAAATTATGGATTTCTATAAATAATGAGAAAGGAGAGTGGCAATGGTAGATGGCCATTGGGAGGCCATTATCTCTGGGAATAGTTAGCGGGTAATTCAGCTACACATCAGAATACTTCTGCAATTCCTACATAAAAATTCTGGTCTTGAATGTTCCCCAGTCCGAAGGCATAATCAAATCTGATATTGAGATTTTCAGATTTGATGATCTTTAGGCGCAGGCCTCCTCCCATGGAGTATTTTAAATTTTGCCATTTGGCTTCTGATAAGGAGTTTGTGACATCTCCCATACCAGCGAAGAAGGTAAATCCAATTCTGTCGAGGGCCTGCCAGCGATATTCTGACTGGGCAAAGAAAGCGATTCTGTCCCTAAAGCGTCCTTCCTGGAAACCTCTCAGCAGAATAGGTCCCCCGAGTGCGGAAAGCTCTAGTGGCGGCGTATCTGACCAGGCTATGCGGGTATACCATTCGAAGGCGAGTATGTCAGGTCGGTTTTTAAAGGGTTTAAAGTACTGCCTGAAATCCAGCTTACTCAACATAAATTTATGGGTGCCACCAAAGGCCTTACCATAAAATCCGTGGGTAAATTCCAGGAAGTTTCCTGTACCAGCGTTTAATACATTATCCCGGCTATCATATGTAATGGCTAATTCCAGCCCGGCTGAAGTAGATCCTAAGGAGTCTTGAAGAGAAGTCCCTTTGGGCACTCCATCTACAGTCTCTTCCAAGCGGGTATTATATATGTAGTTGTATCTGATCCCCCCACCTACAAAAACATCCTTAAAGACGCGCTTTAGTAAAAGGGGCTCTACCAATATATTGTTAAAGGCTATTTCGGTTTTATTTTCGTCTGCCTGTAAGCTTCCTACTCCATAGTAGCTAAGTGGGAACTTGGAGAAATCCAGACTTCCTTTAAGCAGGTATTTCTCTTCATTGAAAAAAACTGTGTAGCCAGATTCAAAAATAAACTGATTTCTTAGGGTATAAAGAACGGAAAGGGGAAGGTTTGAGGTTCTGGTTTCAGGACTGGTTCCTTTAGGTTTAAAGAGAAACTTAGCTCCTATACCCATCCCAAGGGTAATAGCAGGTTCGTACACAGCTACAGGCGCCAGTACTACCTTATTCTCGAAAATAGTGGAGTCTTTCTCTGCTGCTTTTTTGTTGATAGAGAATTCGAAGGCTTTAGTGATTTTTTCTACGAACTCCTGGGCAACTAACTCAGTGGGTGACGCGCTCATGAATAGCAAAGCCACCACGACCATACGAAGAGATTTCATGTAGTGATGGTTGGTATTACTCTCGGTTCCTGGAACTGTACTAAAGAAACACTAAAGATTTGAATAGCCCTAATCTTTTTATGTGTTTTTGCATTCATTTTAATTACGCGAAATGTTTCCTATTGGTTGGCAAGAGGGCTGAAATTTCCCTTTCACAGTCAGATAGTTAAGAAAATATAGCTTTTTTTTGATATAGAATGCAGACTATTATGTATGTCCAGGGAAAAATAATAGGATGTAGACAGGCTAAAAACAAGCGTAAGTAGAGAGATTGATTGTAATTTATTTCATAAAATCATATTTTACTTATATTAATAATATTTTGATATTTTCTCCTATTCAGTAGCTTGTACTTAATGGTTATCTATTTTTATCGATCAAATATGTAAGAAAAGAACAAAGAGTGGAAAGGTGCTAATGCACACAAGAAATTAGTATCACTTTTTTTGAATTTCGTTACATATTGCGTCTTATTCATATTTAGCCTAAACAAACAGCCACATGTCTGAAAGAAATATTTATGTCCTAGGAATAGGCATTAATGGGTACCAATCTGATAATATCGGAGATCTCAATGAATGTGAGCATGATATAGAGCGGATGAAGAAAGTCCTGATGGACAGGCTGGAGATACCCGAAAAAAACTATAAACTCTTGAAGGGAGCTGAGGCTACCAGAAAGGGGATCATAGAAGCATTTCAGACCCACTTCGGTCAATTAGATAATGGAGATGTAGCCCTGTTAAATTACAGTGGCCATGGCTCCTGGGAGTACGCTAACCAAGCGTTCATAGATGCTGGATTAGAACCGGAGGGAGGGCATTTTGAATCTTTAGTACCTGTAGATGCCCAGATAAACGGGACCAGAAACATTGCTGATAAAGAGATCCGCTGGCTGGTTAATGAATTACAATATGACGCTTCCGGTAACTACCGCAACATTCACTTTACGGCTATTCTGGATTGCTGTCACTCTGGGTCTATGATCAGATTTGATGAGCCAGGGATTAAGATGCGTAAGCATGTAGGGATCAGGGCACCTAGGCCCCTTCATGAGTTAGCAGGGCCATATGAAAAAATGCTGCAGACTGCTCAGCCTCAGAAAGAAAAAAAGAAAGAAGACCTGAGCATAGAGAAAGATCTGAGACTCCCTGAGGTGAATTATATTACCCTTACGGGTTGTTCTCCCTTACAGACCTCTATAGAGGTAGGAGGGGAAGGGGGAATATTTACTTCCTCCCTCATTAAGGCTCTTAAGTACAGTTCTCGTGGAAATAGGTTCCCAACGTACTCAGAGCTGTATTCCACTACAAGGGCTATTCTTAAGAATAACCCCTATAATGAACAAACTCCTCAGTTTGAGTACGCGGGAGAAGCAAGTCCTCATGATTGCTTTTTATTGAATGGAGATAAGGAGCTAGCTAGCCTTCCTGCCTTAGTCAAGGAAAACGGAAAATGGAAGATCAGCTTAGGCGCTATCCATGGAGTAACCTTCAGGCCTACCAAGCCTACCACCTTACAGGTATATGAAAAAGGAGACCTTAGCACTTCTCTTGGAACTGTTCGCACCACAGGCATAGAGGTAGAATTCACCCCTGTAAAAGAAGTAACGGCTAAGCTGAATCCAAAAAAGACCTACTTGGCGGAGTTTAGTGGCAGTAAAATGCTACTGAAATTAGACTTAGCCGTAGGACCTCCTACTGCTAAAAAAGCAGTCACGGAAATGCTAGCAAGCCCCATGTACAACCAGTTTTTCCAATTTAGTGATACAGCAGAAAAGACGCTATTACTTACTGAGAATAGCCTAGAAATCCATCAAGAGCTTAATGGAGAAAAGAAGCTAATAGTAGGTGTGGATAACCATGCTGAAGACGCGCTTAAATTCATATTGAGCTGGCTTCAAAGAATGGCTAAATGGGAACAGATGAAAGGAGTAGATGCTCCTTCTACTTCCAAGCTAAAGCAGGAAAATTTTACTCTCTCATTCTCCTACTATGACTATGATTATTCTGAAAAAGTCTTTGAGATCCCTAATGCTAAAGAGAATGGAAAAGGAGTATTTCGTACGCAAGTAACCTATGATAAAGAGAAAGGGGGAAAACCCTTCCTACTGAATCTAAAGAGTGAATCCTCTCACTGTGTGTATGCTTATTTATTTCATTTAGACCGCCTCTATGGGGTACATCAGGTATATGAAAATTTTAATAATCCTATCTGTATGGGAGAAAGAGTTGAATTATATGATTCTTCCTTAAAAAATAGGGTGTTAGGGATAGCAGATGATGAGTTGGATAGTGCCTTAAATACTTTTATCCTGATTTTATCTAAGGAAGCCCTGAATATTCCCCAGGCAGTAGAACAGGATGGACTTAGTGGTACCAGGGGGAAAGTTCTTTCTGATATAGAAAGGCGGAACCTCCTCAGTTCCAAGAAAAAAAGAAGTGATGGAGATGTTCCTGCCTTCGCAGGTGCTCCTGCCAACTGGACTATGCTCAAGCTGGAGGTAGAGGTAGTGAGGGAAAAGTATAAAGGCTGAAATAAGAAAATGCTTCTCTTGGCAGGTGCTACAGATATAGCAGAGATAAGCAAGTAAAATAGGAGCTAACCTGACCTAATTCATCATATACATAATTTATTTTCCAGGATGGACACGCAACATATTTATGTTCTGGGAGTAGGGATCAACTCCTACAGCTCTGGAGATATTACAGACCTAGAACAGTGTGAAAAAGATATAGAAAGAGTAGACAAATTCTTCAAGAAAAAACTGAAGATCCCTAATGATAATATTTGTCTTCTTTCTCCTAAAAAAACCAAGAGGGCAGATATCATTCATGCCTTTCGTACCCATTTCAGTAAGCTGGGTAGGGGAGACATAGCAGTATTTTACTATAGTGGGCACGGTTCCTGGGAAAGGCCTGGTAAAGAGTTTATAGAGGCTAAAATTGAATCAAGTACAGGGACCATTGAATCCCTAGTACCTAAAGATGCGCGTGAAAATGGTGTGAGGAACATAGCAGATAAGGAGCTAAGAATGCTCATCCATGAGCTACAGTTTGATGAGCATGGAAATGATAAAGAGATACAGTTCATCTCCATATTAGACTGCTGTCATTCTGGCTCCATGATGAAAATGGAGGTTCCAGGCATGAAAGCTAGAAGGGATGCAGGCTCCAGGGATCCTAGACCCTTGGCAGCATTCCTGGATGGGAAGTATGACCCTAAAAAGCTGTCTCTGCCTAAGGTGAATTATATCTCACTTACGGCTAGTTCTTCCTCTCAAGTATCAGTAGAAACGGAAGCATATGGTGGTCTATTCACCTATTCTTTTATAACTGCTTTAAATAGATTTATATCCAAGGGTATTACTCCTTCTTACGCAGAGTTATTTTCCACCACAAAGTCTATTTTAAAGGGGAAAAAGTTTAGGGAAATTAATAAGCAAACCCCTCAAATAGAGTTTTCTGGCAATATCAGTCCTTATGATTCCTTTTTAGGGTTAGGGCCTAAAAAGTTAGTAAACCTTCCAGAATTAGTATTTAGAGACGGTAAGTGGAAAATAGGCTTAGGAGCTATTCACGGAATGGAAGTCTCAGACTCATCCACCCAGACCATCAAGGTATTTGAAGAAGAATTGGAGGGAGAAGAAAGAAGGTTAAAAGAAGTGGGCTTAGTTATCCCAGAGGAACTACAGGTGGAGTACACGGTAGTGCGGGAGTCCAAAACCAAGCTAAGCCCTTCCAAGACCTACTATGCTGAGTTCCCTAATAAGCTGCTGCCTATAGTCATCATAGCCGGTGAGGGACAGCAAGCCGTCAAGACGCTATTTACAAACGAACTACAGCATCCTCCCTACAGAAGTAGTTTTAGCTATAGTGAACAAACGGAGACTGAGTATAAAATTCAGATTTCAGCTGATACCCTGGAAATATGGAAGGAAGGGGATTTACTATATGGAGTAAGAGATCATTCTCCAGAAGCCGTAAAACATATCTGCGACTGGCTAGTCAAGTTGGCTAGGTGGGAAATGCTAGACTCTCTCCAGAATCCTACCTTAAATTCCATAGGGAAAGATGCCGTCAAGCTTGTGTTGGAATACTATGACTATGATGATACCAAAGTGAGGGTGGTAAATGGAATAAACGAGACAGACCCTCAAAAAACCTACGAGGTAAGGGTCCCTTATAATCCTGGTTTAGGGGGGCTGGAATATACCTTTGAGGTGGAGAATACCTACACTAGAGATATCTATTTCTACTTGGTGAAGCTGGATAGATTTTATGGGATTACCCAGCTACACGAGGATTACCACAAAGCCTTCTCCTTTGGAGATGATCTACAGCTAGGCAAAGTCCCTTTGTATGATTCTTTCAGGAAAAAGGTATTCGGAATATCCGGAGATAGTAAAGAGGTGAAAACCATCTTTTTACTGATAGCGTCCAGAGAACCGCTCGTAGCTCCTTATGCCCTTGAGCAGGAAGGCCTAAATGAGAAGCTAGGAAAAATAGTGAGTGCCAAGGATTGGCGAGAGAAATTGGCTGTTAAAAAACGGGAAGAGTGGGTAGGAGATGGAGCCGTACCAGCAGCCAGATCCATGAAAGCTAACTGGATGGTCATTAGGATGGAAGTCCTTGCTTTCAAAGAAGAACCGCAAGTGGAAGCCTAACAATTGATAAGATGTATTTCATGTTTCTACCAACTCAACCATAATTCTATGCCTTCACCAACCCCAACGGATTCTCCTTCCATCTATTTCTTAGGGATAGGAGTTAACATATACCATCATAAAGATATTCCTAGTCTGAGAGAATGTGAGAATGATGTACATAAAATGTCCGCCCTTTTGAGGGAAAAGTTTGCTTGCCCTGAAGGTAATATAGAAGTGCTTACAGGTGATAATGCTACCCGGGAGAACATTATTTCTACCTTTCAATCGCATTTTTCGCAGCTCAAAAAAGATGATGTTGCCCTAGTTTACTTTAGTGGACATGGCGCTGCTGAGTCTCCCCCTCCAGAATTTATAAAAACGGGAATAGAAATAGAAAATGGGCAAATAGAGACTACCCTTCCCGTAGATGCCAGAACGCCCGTAAAGGAAGGAGAAGAGAGGCTGGTAAAAAATATTGCAGATAAAGAATGGCGATGGCTAATCCATCAAGCGCAGAAAGGGAAAGAGAATATCCACTTCACAGCTATTTTTGACTGTTGTCATTCGGGTTCTATGCTCAGACTGGAGGATGAGCTGGTAAGGCTGAGGAGGTATAAAGGCCCTAAAGAGCCACGGAAGATAGAAGAATTTATTGGAGGGTATGCCAGCCAATATAAAGCTACCCAAGAGATAAAATTACCAGATGTATCCTTTATTTCTATTTCTGCCTGTTCACCCTATGAGTCTGCGGTAGAGGTGGGGAATGAAGGAGGCTTATTTACACAAGCGCTAACATCCGTACTAAGGAGTCCTCAATTTGGGACGCAAATGCCTCCCTACCATGAGCTTATGTCTATGGTGCGCTCCTCTCTCGCCAATAATAAGTACACAGAGCAGGTTCCCCAGATAGGGTATGAAGGGAAGCTTTCCCCCTTAGACCAGTTCCTGAATGTAGGGGAGAAGCGGCTGGTAAACCTCCCCAGTTTCATTTACCTAGATAAAGAATGGAGAATAGGACTGGGGGCCATCCATGGAGCTCATTATCAAGATGGGGTAAGCGTACGGATTTTTGAGCAGGATGACCTGAAAACGCCCATAGGAGAAGCTAACCTATGGGAAATAGAAGTAGAACATACTACTGTAGTGGTAGGAGAAGAGCTGCTGAATAAATTAGATGAAAAAAAGATCTATTTAGCTGAGTATGCAGGTAGAAAGGTACCTTATCAACTCATAATAGAAGAAGGAGGAGAAGTATATGCAGAGGCCATCCAATCAGCGTTGAAGAAAGCAGAATTCATAGCTTATCTGGCTGAGAGCCCTAAAGCCCCTTACACACTCACACTTAGGGAAAAGACCTTTGAAATACACAAGAGAACAGAAGAAAATGAGACCTTAATATATGGAATGAAAACTTCCATGAAGCATGCTGTCCCATGGATTTGTACCCAGTTAAAGAGGATAGCCAAATGGGAGCAAGTAAATGCCTTGACTACGCCTAAGCGGTCCAGAATAGATGCAGAGGAGCTGGATTTTATCTTCACCCTATATGATTATGGGGGAGAAGATAAAAAGTTTATGCCTTCGGAGAATAATGGAGGGAAGTTTCTCACAGAGACGGGCTTCATTCCCAGTTCTCCTGGATATAATGGCTTTAATAAAGGAGGGAAATATTTCAGCTTTGAGGTAAAAAATAATACAGGAAGAGACCTATACTACTATTTAGTACATTTGAATAGACATTACGGGATCTCCCAGTATTTTGATAATTTCTCTCAGTCTAGTCCTTCTGGAGGGAGACGGTTACTATATGATTCCGAGGATAAGAATAGTGTGTTAGGAATAGGAGATAATACCAAAAGAGTTAAGAATATATTCCTGTTGATAGCATCTATCATTCCCTTAGAAACCCCCTATTTGCTTGAACAAGAGGGATTTGGAAAGTATCTGGGAAAAATTGAGCGAGATGATCATAGAGGAGAAAGGGAAGAGAAAGCGGAGGTCGCTAGGAGAGATGCGGATGGACGCGTCAGAGCTATGAGAAGCTCCCGGGCTAGCTGGACCGTAAAAAGGATAGAGGTAGACATAGTACACTTAGGACTGGACTAGATAGAGGAAAAATGATGGAGGGCACTCGTTTAGAAAACCATGGCCCTTCTTCCTTATACAGAAATAAATTCTGTCAGAGGATAAGCCCATGCCACGTCCCATGTGCCTTATATACATTCACCCATTAACCATATACCTTTATGAAGCTTCCTTGTGCAAAAAGAGAACCTATCATTCAGACATTGAGGGATGAGCTAAGTGCGAATGCCTTGTTGATTCCAGATAGTGGGTTTCAACCCCTGGTCTTATTAGAAAGCAGAGGAAAGGGAAAAGCCCCAAAAGTCATAGGAGACCTAAGTAGCTATTTGGTTTCTGACAACTTTACGTTTTCAGATGATGAAATTGAGGTAGATGAGATATCCCAAATTTCAGGAGAAGAAACCAGAAGTATAAAATATCAAATAGGACTTACCCTCTTAAATGGATTTCTGTCTGGATTCAAGGGATTAGGGGTACCTGATCTTAATTTTAGCCTTAAATCAGCCAACACCTTCAAATATAAATTTAAAAATGTTGAGCGGAAAAGAATAGACTTGGGAAAACTAGGTAAAAAGCTGAAAGAGGTTCAAATAGATCCTGATAACCCAGCTGCTGCCAGGTTTTTTGTGGAGGATGCTGAGCACCCCCTGGTAGTGGATAGCATCATTACCAGCAATAACTTTATCATGACCATGGATTCAGATAATTCTTCTTCCCTGGAAGCAGAGATTGATGCGTTGGTGGTGGAAGTAGGTACTGCCAAGGCGGGCTACGAGGCTAAAAAGACAAGTAAGTCCACGGTTTCCTTTTTAGGACCTAATTCGATTCCTTTTGCTTTTAGTTGTGTGGAATTATCTATTGATGCCTCTGGAAAGGTGAAAAATCTCACCTCCAAAATGATGAGAGACGTAAATGGAAATGACCAGGAAGAACTCATCCAAATTGACCTGGCAGGAGAGGATGAGTGGCTACTTTCCTAACTGAGAATATAGAAATGATGATAGTTAAAAGCATGATGTACCTCATGTTTTCTTATCTCACAGACATTCAGTAAGTTGTAAAGTATGAAACTACTACGAATTATTGGATTACTATTGGTGCTACTGGTGGGTTATGTTGTATACATCATGAGCTCCAGCGGATTTTTTAGAGGAATTGAAAATTCTCCAAAAGAGATGGTTCTATCGACTATTTCTCTTCCTGGTATAGAGGACATAGAAGTGGATTATCAGGAGAAATTTCTCATTCTCTCCTCTGATGACAGGGCAGGGAGAAGAGATGGTCAGGGCCAGCAAGGGCATTTATATAAGTTAGACCTGACGGATTCTTCCTCTCTACCTTTACTACTTACCCAGGACTTTACAGATCCATTCTACCCACATGGTATATCCATGATTCCGCTGAATGACTCTGTCCATAGGATCTTGGTGGTTAATCATATATGGGGAGATGAATTTAGCTTAGCCGCTAAGGAACACACTATAGAGGTATTTGATTTATGGGGAGACAGCCTGGTTCATGTAAAGAAGATAGTAGATGCCTCCATGATCAGCCCAAATGATATAGTGGCTCTGGATGCTGAGCGTTTTTACTTCACCAATGACCATGGATATACAGAAGGGCTAGGTAAGCTGGCAGAAGAATATTTGGGCCTGGCCGTTTCTAATGTTGTCTATTATGACGGAAGTTCCTTCACAGAAGTAGCTGATGGGATCGCTTATGCTAATGGGATCAATTATGATGGGGAGAAAAACCTCCTGTATGTTGCTTCTCCCAGAGGATTTCTGGTTAAAGTATATGAGCGGGAGGAAGATGGCAGCTTAACTTTTGTAGAGAATATTGATTGTGAGACTGGAGTTGACAATATAGAGATAGATCCCGACGGGCAGATTTGGATAGGAGCGCATCCTTCTCTACTCCATTTTGCTGCATATGCAGAAGGGAGAAACCCTATAGCACCCTCAGAAGTGATTACCATAGACTACACTTCCAAAGGTAATTATAAAGTAAATAGCTTATACATAGAAGATGGCTCTCACATGTCAGCAGCTACAATAGCCATCCCTGTAGAAGGTAAAATCTTTGTAGGCAATGTAATGGACCAGCAGATGTTGGTGCTTAAAGGAAAGTGATTTATCATTCGGCAGCTTGTTTCTCTGAAGTTTTTCTTCTGCCAAAGTAAATGAGAACTATACCCAGAACTAAAAGGAGAAGCTTCCCCCATAAATACCCTTTTCCATAGGCAGAGAGAATTTCATAGTCGAACACATACTGTAAGACTGAAAATAGGGATATGAGGGTAAGGAATAGCCCCAGGTAGAACAAGATCTTTTTCATAGAGAGAAAATAGGAAGCAGTGTAGTCGTGAAAACTACACTGCATAGATAAGCATCAACTTACTTTCTTACGATAGTAGTAGTTGGTGTGTAAATACCAAAGGTGATAGCTGATATCAACCCATCAATAAAACTATGGGTAATGGTAATATCATAGTTTTCTGCATCCCCTGCCATCTGATTAGGATCTGACATGTCTAAAGGCGCTAATCCTTGAATCAGATAATGATTCTTTTTCTGGGTTTCAATGCCTGTCTGGGCTCCGCTTCCCACAGTAATGGTATACGTCCAGCAGGAAGTCATCATAGTAGAAGTGATAACAGCTACAAATAAGGTTAATAGGGTTTTTTTCATGGTAAATAAATTAATGTCCTACTCTTAAGGCTTTTCGGATTCGCCCCGTTTTTAAAGTGGTTTCTGGACTCCACTAGCATGTGATAGGGTAGGATTAATCTCAGAATATTCTCATAAGAATGAATGTATTATTGAGAATCTTGTATAAGTATAAGAGGCTTATGGCTGTTTCGCAATACCTAATTCAAAAAAGTGAGAAATAAATTTTCAAATTTGGAATATTTTAGAAAAAGTCAGGAGCTGATCTCCCTTCTGCTCCTCTCGCATCCTCCCTTAGGCATTACTCAAGAAACCTTACATTTACTGCTGGTATGCTGTGTAGGAGAATATTCTCACGAGTGTATTCAATGAATGAAAGCCTATGAAGTTATCTCATAGAACCAAAAGGAACATTTATCAGATCATCCCCTTTGGGATTATGTCCTTTTCCTTTAGTGCTATCTATGCCATCCTGGAGAAAGGTATTCTGGGGGACCACCCTGTTTATCCTTCTACGGGTAATCCCTACCTCTTTAACTTGTTAGTACCTTCTATTGCAGCAGGGATTTTTGGATTATTTATTGGTGTCTTAGAGATGCGTTTTCTCAGCAGATGGTTCAGAAAAGGTAGCTTTTTTAGGAAAATTATTTTCAAGTCCTCCATCTATATGTTCCTGATCATTATGTTTACTATGCTGGTCGCCAGCATTGGTACTGCTTACGAATTGGGAACTAGTCCACTTAACCAGAAAGTGTTAGCCTATAACTATACCTTCTTTAGTAGTGTAGCATTCTGGACCATATTGCTTTATATCACCCTTGGAATTGTGATTTGTCTATTCTTTGTGGAAGTGAGTAATAATATCGGGCAGACGGTTCTGCTTAATCTGTTTGCAGGGAAGTATCACCACCCAGTAGAGGAAGACAGGATATTCATGTTTGTGGACATGAAGTCCTCTACCCAAATCGCGGAACAGCTAGGACATGTCAAGTACTTCGAGTTATTGAGAGAATATTACTATACCATGTCAGATGCTATTATTGACTATGGAGGGCAAATCTACCAATACGTAGGAGATGAGGTGGTCATCACCTGGAGATTAAAGAATAATCGGGAGGCACAATGCATCCAGTGTTTTTTTGCCATGAAGGATGCCATAGAGAGGAAGAAAGAAAGATTCATGGCTGACTATGGAGTCGTGCCCACTTTTAAAGCGGGTGTTCATCTTGGAGAAGTCACCACTGGAGAAATAGGGAAAATCAAGAAGGACATTGTCTTTACGGGAGATGTGCTAAATACTACCGCCCGTATTCAGGGCCTTTGTAATACCTACCATTCGGAGCTGCTCCTTTCAGGACAGCTAGTGGAGGCCTTGAGATTTGAAGGTTCCTTTTCTACCATTGAATTGGGAGAAACAGAATTACGAGGGAGAAATGAAAAAGTGAAGCTATTTACAGTTGAGAGAACTAACCGAAGTTGATGAGATTTGCCCACCTAAATATCGTCAGTACCAACTGGCAAGAGCTGGTAGACTTTTATGTCAAAACCTTCCATTGCATAATAGTCCCACCTATCAGGAACCAGTCCGGAAGCTGGCTGGACAAAGGTACAGGTCTGAAAAAAGCGCAGCTGGAGGGGGCACATCTTAGACTCCCCGGGCATGGTGAGCACGGGCCTACGTTGGAAATCTACCAGTATACGTCTATAGATGATAGAGGAGGCACGGCTCCCAACTCTAAGGGCTTTGGCCATATAGCCTTTGAAGTAAAAAGCGTGCAAAAGACACTGGAGAAACTCATCCAGAATGGGGGAGCGGCCTTCGGAGAAATCACCCAAAAAGAAGTAGTGGGAGTGGGGGAAATTACCTTTGTCTATGCTAAAGACCCGGAAGGAAATTTTATTGAGCTTCAAAGCTGGAAGTATTTCTAGGGAAAAGCGGGAGTCTATTTCTCCTACTTGTCACCAAAATCCAGAACATAATGATGAAGGAAGAACTCTTATCCTCAGATATTCTCCTTGAGAATGAGCGAGTGTTACTTATCCCATTTGAAGATGAAAGGAAGAATGAACTTAAAGAGATCATCTTTGATGATAAGATATGGACGTATATGGGGATGAAGATGAAAACAGAGGCCGATTTTGCGAACTACATAAGTGACACCATTTCTCAGAAAAAGGAGGGCATTTGTTATCCCTTCCTGATCATCGATAAGAAGAATGGAAAAGTGGCTGGCAGTACGAGGTATGGGTACCTGAATACACTTAGTCAGAAATGTGAAATAGGATGGACCTGGTATGGTGTAGCCTATCAAGGCACTGGCTTAAACAAGGCCTGTAAATATGAACTCCTGGAATTTGGCTTTGAAAGCATAGGATTTAGGAGAATACAGTTTAGCGCTGACCTGGAGAATATCCGATCCCAAAGAGCCATAGAAAAATTAGGAGCCAAAAAAGAGGGCGTTTTCCGGAACAACTATATAGACGCCGATGGAAATAGTAGAACGGATGTATACTTCAGCATCATCAAGGAAGAGTGGAAAGAAGTAAAAGAAGAATTCTTTCCTGAGTTTCTCTAGGAAGGGTCATTTTATCATGGACCGGCTGCTTAAGCTGCCGAAAAACATAGTACCGGCCAGTGTCATGTGCAGCTACTAAAGTCGCCGGTCCATTTTCCTTAAGCTTTAATAAACACAAATCCCCAAGGTCCTTCTCACATAACAGTAAGAAAAACCTCAGGGATTGGGGAATCCATTTGAGACAGGGGCTTATTCCAGCACCAATGCCCCAATACCAGCCTCCTGCATGTCCTTCATTAAAGCTTGTACCTCGTGTTCCATAAAGGTATCGTAGGCTTGCTCATAAGTTGCCAGACGTGCATGAAGGATCTCATAGACCTCTATCTGCTCATCTGTAGGCGGAAAATCAGCTGTGGCCACCGTTCCAGCCAGGTAGGCAATTCGTTCTGCGAGACGAGCAGGATAACGAACAGCGTCCTGCCCTGTTCCGGTATACATGAGCTGGATCATCTTACCTTCAAGGACTACCGCGGCACTATCGACCGCTTGAACCTTCTCCACAAAGTGTTTGTGTTTACTTGATTGTGCCAGGGTAGCTTCCAGATCCAGGCATTGGCGCCGCATTTTTTCTATAGAATTGATCTTTTCTGCCACCGCATTCATGTCGGTATATAGCTTTTGCATCAAATCTGTTTGAGCAGTGATGTCTGCCATACTTCCTTCTGAATGGGGGTCTTTCTTGACTTCAATGCTCTGCTGCTGATCTGTTAAATTGAGGTGGACCGTATAAGTCCCTGGAGGAAGGAGGACAGAAAAAGGAGCGAGTGGCGGTTTAAAAGTGCGATTCTTATCCAATTCCACCCAGTCAGCATATTGAGGTTTAGTACGCATCATAACCTGTGTAGTAGGATCTCCCTTCAAGTCCCACCATACACGGTTGATTCCTTTTTTACCTTTGTGCTTTAAGGTTCTAAGGGTATCTCCACTGGCGCTGGTGATATACAATTCTACGGAATCACTGGGTTCTGTCAACCAGTAGTGCAGGGCCGTCCCGAAAGGAGGATCCTGGCCGAAAGAGGCTTCAGGGAAAAACTGCATCACCTGAGAAACTGGACGGAAACGGTAGGCAGCTTTTGGCGCGAACAGATGGGCAACAGAAGCTGCCACAGAATCAGTCAACTGCTGTAGGGGAGAAATATCATCTAAAATCCAGATACCCCTTCCATAGGTTCCCACCACTAGGTCATTGAAATGCTCGGGAATATCCAGCCAATACATAGGCGTATGTGGAAGATTGGACATCATACTTTGCCAATTAGCCCCATCATCAAAGGAGACGTAGAGCTTGTTTTCGGTACCCAGGTAGAGCATGCCTTCTCTAATGGGGTCTTCCTTGATATTCCGGCAATAGCTGAGAATCCCTTCGTCTATGCCAGTGGTAATTTTAGTCCAAGTCTGGCCATAATCAGTGGTTTTGTATACGTAAGGTTTAAAATCTCCCACCTGATGGAACTCTATGGTTAGATACGCCTTGCCTGCATCCCATTTGGAGGCATCTATGTTACGTACTACGCCTAGTTCTGGGAGTCCGGGAATGTTTGCTGTAACATTGGTCCAGCTATCTCCTCCATCCTTACTGACGTGAACCAGGCCGTCATTAGTTCCCGCCCAGAAAACGCCTTTTTCTACGGGAGACTCCTCAAAGGCATAGATGACGTTCATGTATTCTACATTAATATTATCCCCAGTCAGGCCACCTGAGAAGCCCTGCATAGTAGTATCATCTAAGGTGAGGTCAGGGCTGATGATGTCCCAGCTTTGGCCCTTATTGGTGGTGCGGTGGACAAATTGGCTGGTTACGTAGATGGTGTTATTGTCATGGGGAGAAATCAGTAAAGGGAAGGTCCACTGAAAGCGGTATTTGACGTCTTTGGCGGGGTGGCCGGTAGTCATCTCAGGCCAGACCTCCAGATGCCGAAACTGCTTGCTCTTTTCATTATATCTACTAACGATGCCCCCCAAGGGGCCATAACCGGATGCACTAGACCAAATGATATTGGGATCGGTAGGGTCAGCAGTAGCAAATCCTGATTCTCCTCCCCCTATATCATACCAGAGGCCTGTAGGGATAAAGCCCATTCCAAAAAAGGAACTTACATTGGTGCGGCTGGGTCCCTTCATGGAAGGTCCATCCTGACGATTGGTCAAGACATTATAGGGGATTTCTGTATCAGTGGTGACGTGGTATAACTGGGCAATAGGTAGCTGGACGCGCAACCATGAATTCCCTCTATTGTGGGAAATAGAAAGCCCTCCATCTCCTACGATGATGATACGGTTCCCATCTAAGGGATCAATCCATGCCTCATGGTGGTCCCAGTTGGGCTGGCTAGCAGGTTTGGCCGC
The DNA here is from genome assembly GCA_039026975.1 of Bacteroidota bacterium. GTDB lineage: Bacteria > Bacteroidota > Bacteroidia > J057 > J057 > JBCBKZ01. Next base: position 23,483 of record JBCCLI010000036.1, read on the forward strand.
AGTAACAGTTTTCCCTCCATCTATGCTACGAGAAAATCCGGCCCACATGAAGTAGATTTCATTAGCATTGTCAGGTGAAGCGGCGCAGCGTGTATAATAGGCCTGACGCCCTCCAATATCTCGGTTAGAGTTGACTAACATCCACGTCTTGCCCTTGTCATCACTGCGCCAGAGCTCTCCACTTTCTGTTTCTTCTCCATTATAGGGAACACCGTCCCCTGTCTCTATCTGTGCGTAGACCCTATTGGGATTGGCTGGAGTCATAGCCAAGGCTATTTTTCCAACGGGTTTTTCTGGTAATCCCTTTCCTTCCAGCTTCTTCCAGGTATCTCCTCCGTCACGAGACATATAAATTCCACTCCCAGGTCCTCCACTGGTACGGTTCCAGGTTTTAAGAGATAGTTGCCACATACCAGCAAAGAGAATGCGAGGATTAGAGGGGTCCATCACCAGGTCAGAAGCCCCTGTATGTTCATCCACAAAGAGTACCTGCTCCCAGCTTTCTCCTCCGTCCATGGTGCGGTAAACGCCACGCTCTTTCTGAGGAGAATAAGCATGCCCCAGGGCTGTAGCGTAGGCAACGTCCGGGTTAGTAGGATGAACTACGATTCTGCTAATTCTCCCGGTTTCATCCAGTCCTGTATGCTGCCAGCTCTCTCCACCATCCATAGACTTCCAGACGCCATTTCCCAGGGAGACATTGGAGCGGATAAAGGCTTCGCCAGTTCCGGCATAGACCACCTGAGGGTCAGAAGGAGCCAGGGCCAGGGCACCAATGGCGTGCACAGGTTTATCATCAAAAATAGGCTTCCAATTCAGGCCACCGTCAACGGTTTTCCAAATTCCTCCTGAGGCAGCTCCTACGTAGTAAATCATGGGGTTTCCGGGTATGCTGGTCACAGAAACAATCCGATTTCCAATAGGGCCTATGTGTCTGTACTTCAGTTGTTCTATATACTCCTTTTCCAGGGTTTGGGCTAGAAGGGTACCAGAAAAAATACCCACAAAGAGGAGGAATAATAAAGAGGGTATGGAGGCCTTTCGCCATGAACGTGAGATAGATGATTGCATGAGTGTTGTTTAGGGTTGAATGACACTGATAATATATGAAAGAATTCCTATTCAGCCTTATTCTTTCATGAATATGAATTCTCCCTTGGAAGGAGAATGTGTTTGCTTATTTGCTGGGCATGAATATACCCACAGTAGAGGGCCAGAGTAGTAGAAGCATATCATCTTGAGTTTTGGCAAAAAAGCCATTGATCTGAAACCCGATGCGTTTATTGTTAGGTCAAAAGATTTGGCTTCAGTTCCAGGGCTAGGGACATCTACCTAGAATGCAGGCCAACTAGTCTCTGGAAGGCGTAATGAGACCTAGTAAACGAGATAATATTTCCATTACCCAAATAACAGCTACCTTTGCCCAAAGAGTAAGAATTTTTACAGACTGCTGACGCCCTAGAATAACCCTTTATGAGAAATGACCGCCTACAATCCATTTTTTTCTTCTACCTAAAAATAATAATTGCCTGGGTACTTGCGACAATTCTATTCTCATTCATTCGTAATTTTGGGACTATTCCTGAGGCCACTAATAGCCCGATTATTTCTCTGGAAAAGGAAGATTTACTATTTATTATCCTCACAGTTGGGACTTTGTCGGGAATATTCTACGGTAGCATTGAATTGATTTTTGACCGCCCTTATTTCCAAAGGCACTCATATGGGAGAATCATCCTGTGGAAACTGATGGTTTCCTTTTTTGTCGTTAAAATTATTATGGCCACGGCCATAGCTATGGCTAGTTCTATTCTCAATACATGGCTGGAACCTAAGGAGGTTATCTTGATCCTGAGGAGTAAAGTCTATTGGGTCTTTTTTACCTACTTTCTCATAGTGGCAGGAAGTGTTTCTTTCGTGAGAATGGTAAGCCAAAAGTTTGGGCCTGGCATTCTATGGAATATGTTTATTGGGAGATATAGAAACCCACGGGAGGAACTGCGGGTATTTATGTTTTTAGATCTGAAATCGTCCACCACCATAGCAGAAAAACTGGGACACATCAAGTTCAGTCGCCTGATCCAGAACTGTTTCGCAGATCTCACCCCTGTGATCAACAAACATAAAGTAGAGATTTATCAGTATGTGGGGGATGAAGCCGTGTTAAGTTGGCCCCTAGAGAAAGGCCTTGATAATAACCATTGTATTCATTGTTATTTTGACTATATGGACCTGCTGGCTTCCAGGGCTGATCACTACCAGGAGGCCTATGGGTTACAGCCCTTTTTTAAGGCGGGTGTGCATGTAGGGGCCGTAATAGTAGCAGAAGTAGGACTGATCAAAAGAGAAATTGCCTACCATGGAGATGTGCTCAATACCACTGCCCGTATTCAGAGCCAATGTAATGCCTTAAACCAGCATTTATTGGTATCTGAGCAGCTATTGGAATACCTACAGCCAGATAAGCAACTTCAGCATAAAAATTTTGGCGAGGAACTCCTAAAGGGGAAAGAAAAGACCGTCACTATTTTTGGTGTCTCCAGGGTGTAGCCTCCCTTAGGCTCAGATCATGATCTGAGCTAACCCTAACATTCCTTGCGAAGATTCTGATTTTTGATAAAATGTTGATTATGAGGAGAATAGCTATTTTTGTGTGAAAAGAGAATTACAAAAATGTTCGCAAATCTAGGTATCCGATCATTTTTCCATATCGTTTGCGAACATTTTACAAAACAGCAAAAAATATACTTAGTAAGTGGCTGATAATGAGGGGGTTATTTTTAGTAAAAAAGGCAACTTTCGCAAAGAGATATTCTCACATAATTTTCAAAATCCTTTGCGAACATTTTTAAAATTATACCCTGCTGATAATCAGCATATTAAATCCTTTGATGGATTCAAAAGTGCCGCTCTGTGATTCTGAGAGAATGACCCTTTGCGAACATTTTTGAAGACTTGTATATATGGCTGATGATGAGTATGTTAGAGGTGAGTTCAGGAATCTTTGATGTAGCTGTATTTCGTAACCTATTGATAGTCAATGCGTCCATTGGATATGAAGCCCTGCGGGGTATTAAGACCCGTTTTTGTGAAATTCTAAAAGCCCTTTTACATGGAGTCCATTGGATATGAAGCCCTGCGGGGTATTAAGACTCTTTATCGACAGCACCCTTCTGTTTGTGCACATACGTGTTAGAAGTCCATTGGATATGAAGCCCTGCGGGGTATTAAGACACGTGCTTTCGGAGAGCGTTTCTGCTTTCCGGAAATGCGTCCATTGGATATGAAGCCCATCGGGGAGGGCTGTTAAGTTCTAATTATTTCCCAGATTTTTTTGGGGTTATTAGCAAGGATTTCCATTCCTTCCTTAATGGAATTTATGCCAGATTTTCTAATCGCAGTAACAGTGAAATTCCGGTAACAAGCATTCTTTTTA
>JBCCLI010000037.1:0-26839 GCA_039026975.1 Bacteroidota bacterium
AGGATGAGCTGTTAGGTTCAGATCATGATCTGAACCGACAATCTTTGATGCAAGGAAATGGCTTACAGCAAGAAAAATGTAGCACTACCGGATAGATTTGTGCTAATCTTGAGATTTAATAGAAAAGAGCCAGCAAACTGCTGGCTCATGTAAGTTTAATCAAATACCCGTATGTCTACTTAAGGCCCATCCCATCTATAATGCCCTGGATTTTCTGTCCCAGGCTGGCGTACACCTCATCAAAGTCAGCTTTATTTTTTAAGGGCGCTTGTACGCTGAAGTAAAACTTGATTTTAGGTTCTGTTCCTGAAGGACGGGCAGATACTTTGGTGCCCCCTTCCGTGAAGAACTGGAGTACGTTAGAAGATGGGAAATCCAGGTCTGTCTCCGTGCCACTGATAAGGTCTTTTTCCTTACTGGACTTGTAATCGCGCATGCTGATGACCTTTTCTCCCATAATGCTGGCAGGCGGATTACTTCTGAGGTCAGCCATCATAGCTTGAATCTCTTCAGCTCCCTTCTTTCCGGTCTTTTTGATAGAAATCAGATCTTCCCTATACATGCCAAACTGCATGTATACATCCATGAGCATATCAAATAGCGAAAGCCCTTGGTCTTTAGCATATGCTACCAGGGTAGCTATGACCGCACAGGAGTTGATGGCATCTTTATCCCTCACAAAATCACCTATTAGATAGCCATAGCTTTCCTCACCTCCACCAATGAATTCCTTCTTACCTTCATTCTCACGTAGGATGGATGCTATGTACTTAAAGCCTGTAAGGGTATCAAAGACTTCCACCGCAAAGGCGGCGCCCATCTTATTGATAAGGTCAGTAGTCACAATGGTCTTAGCGAGGTACTGGTTTCCAGTTAGTTTACCGCTTTCCTGCCACTTTTTGAGGAGGAAGTAGACCATGACGGTAGCTGTCTGGTTTCCATTCATGAGCTGCCATTGTCCGTTATGATTTTTGACGGCTATGCCTACACGGTCAGCATCAGGGTCAGTTCCCAGCACTAAATCTGCATCTATATCCTTGGCTTTCTCCAAGGCTATGGACATAGCCTCTGCCTCTTCAGGATTAGGATATACTACTGTAGGGAAGTTCCCATCCGGGGTAGCCTGCTCCTCTACCACAGTTACATTCTCAAACCCTATACGCTTCAAAATTTCCGGTACTAAGGTAATCCCTGTTCCGTGTATGGGAGAAAACACAATTTTCAGGTCTTTCTGTCTGGCAATAGCATCTTTAGCCAGTATACTGTCATCAATAGCTTGTAGGTATTTCTCATCCAGATCTGCCCCTACCATGGTAACCTTATGCTCATCCTTATCAAACTTTACTTCATTTACAGATTTGATTTTCTGTACTTCTGTTATGATGTTTTTATCATGTGGAGGCGTTACCTGCGCACCATCATCCCAGTAGGCTTTATATCCATTATATTCTTTGGGATTATGAGAAGCCGTCAGTACGACTCCACTCTTACAGCCAAGCTCTCTAATAGCAAAGGATAACTCTGGGGTAGGGCGTAAGGATTCAAATAGGTATACATGGATACCGTTGGCAGAGAATACAGAGGCTGTTACATCTCCAAAGTAGGCAGAATTATTCCGGCTGTCATAAGCTATGGCTACCTTAATGTTTTCCTCTGGAAAAGTTTGTAGTAAGTAGTTAGCCAGTCCCTGGGTAGCCATCCCAATGGTATACTTATTTATGCGGTTAGAACCAGTTCCCATAATGCCTCGCAGGCCTCCAGTTCCAAACTCCAGGTCTTTATAGAATGCATCCGTAAGTTCTTCAGGATTGTCGCTTTCCATCATGCGACGGATATCAGCTTTAGCGTCTTCATCAATGTTACTAGCGAGCCATTTTTGGGCTTTTTCTTGAATAGAGGAATCGATTGCGATCATGTTTTATGCTTGATATTTAGAAACAAATATTGAGCAGGAAATTCTCTGTAAATCTACTATCTGACAGCGGGAAATACACTTCTTTTTTCACCAATTCCCACAATACCTTTCTAGTTGGCTAGCTTAAGACCATCACTAGCTAAGGAAAGGGAATCCACCCAATTTTATTCTTCTTAGCATGTAGGTCTTTTTGCTTGACTGAAAGCCACCTGCGAATAAGATTCTTATGTTTTGCCTAAGATTGAAAACCCTCTTAGCCTACTTTTGGTTGGGATGGTATGTGTATAGAAACATCTGCTTACCAGTCTTTACGCCTCTTTATCCAAAATAGGGTTGCTGTAAGTGAGGAAGAGTGGGATATCATTCGCTCATATTTTTCTTACCATGAGTCCCAAGCTAATGAACATCTGTTGGAAGAGGGAAAGGTCTGTAGACAGCTCTACTACCTCCACCGTGGAATGATGCGTTTCTATGTGTGGAAAGATGGGCTAGATAGAACCAAATTTTTTGCCTATCCTGACTACTTTTTCACTTCTCAGGCCAGTTTTCATCCCCAAAGGCCTGCTACAGAAAATATTCAGTGTCTTGAGAACAGCCAATATTTAGCGCTTAGCTATGAAGATCGGGAGTGGATGAGAGCTAACCTGGCTGTCTGGAACACATTTGCTACTATTCTCAAGTTAGAGGTGCAGGAAGCTACAGAGAAACTACTGATGGGGTTTCAGAATGCTAATGCGACTGAGAGATACCTGTTCTTGCTAGAGGAAGACCCTATTCTCTTGGAACGTGTACCCCTTAAATATCTGGCTTCTTATATAGGTGTTACCCCTGAGTCTTTGAGTAGAATTAGAAAAAATATTCTCCCCCATCGCAGAACTTAACATATGGTAAGTAGGTTCACCCATTCTGATACTCACATTTACAGAAAAAATGAAAGCAAGTAGCTTTTTACTTTTCCTAACTGTAGTGAGTATGACCCTTTCAGCACAAGATAACGAGTTAGCGCATCTTTCAGATGAATTCCAGGATGCAAAGAGTTTACAGAATTGGACCTCCTTTCATGAATCAGAAGGGTGGCCTAATCATATCCTTAAGGCTAATATCAACACCTCAAGTGAGGGTAACTTTCATCTGGAACCCCAGGTAGGCTTTTGGTATGGTGAGGTGCATTGTGGGCCCTTCTATTTCAAGGAGGTACGTGGAGATTTTACCGTTACTACTAAGGTGAAAGCCAGTGGAAGAAATACAGAAACGCCCCTAAAATCCTTTTCACTGGCAGGACTAATGGTTAGAAGCCCAAGGCCTACAGGGATCTCTAAAACCAAAAAGGGATATGAAAACTGGCTATTTATATCTACTGGTTATGCCAAGGGAAAGCACCAACCGCAGTTCGAAACCAAGCAAACCATAAATGGTAAGAGTAAGCTTAAGATATTTCCTGCCAAGAACGGATGGGTAGAAATAGCTATTTCCAGAAAAGGAAATCGGTTTCTGCTATATGTAAAAGAAGATCAGGGATGGTCTATTCTACGTGAAATAACCCATCCTAATATGGGGGAAACCCTTCAGGTAGGAATGATTGCTTATACTGACTTTAATTCCAGCATGAAGAGGAGATATGTGTTTAAAAGGACTGCCTTAAACACCACTGTGTATACAGACGGAGAGCCTGACCTGATTGCTCGCTTTGATTATCTTAGGGTATACAGACAAGAGGAAGACCTCATTGGCGTATTAGAAGTAAATTAATGGATAGAAAACGTTTCCTTAAACAATTGGTTGTATCGGGGATGGGATTCGCATTCCTACCTGCTTGCATGGAAGAAGAAAATAGGATTACATCTGATTGGGAAGGAGTAACTGAACCGCTTAGCATACAGTTAGATCAATTTGATCCCAAGCTCACCCTTCATGCCTTGCCTTGTGGTTTTGTAAAAGTAAAGCGTTCCCACAAACATTCCAGTGTGGGTATCCCCCAAATTTTGCTAGATCCGTTTTGGACAGATTGGCTCCCTATTTGGGTTTGGCTCATTGAACATCCTGAAGGAAATATTCTCATAGATACGGGAGAACAAGTAGCTGCCCTACAAAAGGATCACTACAGCTGTGATCCTGCTGCAGGCTGGGTGAATAGGAAAATCCTAAAATTTCAGGTAGAAGAAAGCTGGGAGGTGCATAAGCAGCTTGCCAAGATTGGGAAAGCACCAGAAGATATCCGTTGGCTGGTGTTAACCCATATGCACCTGGACCATGTGGATGGGGTAAGGCATTTTCAGCAGGCTGAAATTATGGTTTCGAAGGTAGAGGCCCAGAACCCATATGGGGGCATGACCTGTTTACTTCCTTCCTGGTTTTCTCCCAGAAGAATTACGTATCAATCAGGCATTTTACCTCACTTTTCCAAAGGATTCTTTTTAACAAAAGCAGAGGATGTCGCTATTATCAGTACACCTGGGCATACGTATGGGCACCAGTCAGTATTAGTCAGAGGGAATGACTACGATATCTGCCTGGCAGGGGATGTATCATTTTCTCAAGAACAATTACTGGCTAATAAAGTAGCTGGTATTAACGTAGATGGAAAATCTTCAAGGGCCACCTATTCTGCTTTCAAAAGCTACGCAGAAGAGAGACCCCTCATTTACCTGCCCTCGCATGATCCCCTTTCCCTTCAAAGACTAAAAAATCAGGACTTTCTTATTTAATCAGCTAACTTATAAGCTGATTAAACACTATTACTCATGAGAATTACTCGCTCCTTTTTACTGTTGGTGACAGCAGGTGTCTTAGCATGGTCCTGCAACCCAAATGAATTATCTGATAGTCCTACGGCTGTTTCTCCTGATGGGAAAAATTCAGTAACTGTCTCTGTTAATGCTGAAGGCCAGCTTCAATATACCGTTCTCCGGGAAGGAGATACCCTCATTGCGCCCTCTACTTTAGGCTTTATGTTTAAAGATGCGCCTGAACTCTCTAAAGGGCTGGAAGTAACCAAAAGATATCAGATGAGCAATAAAGGGAAATGGGAAATGCCCTGGGGAGAGCAGAAGTATGTAGAAGATAATTATCAGGAGCTCTTTGTAGCTGCCAAGGAAACAGGAGAAGCAGGGAGAACCATTCACCTACGATTCAAGGTGTATGATGATGGCATAGGGTTCCGCTATGAGTTCCCCAAACAGCCCGGGTGGGAAGAAGCTACCATTTTAGAAGAGAATACCCATTTTCAGCTTACTGAGGATTACACTACCTGGTGGATTCCAGGAGATTGGGATATTTATGAGCATCTATATACTACTTCTCCCATATCCAAGATTAATGCGATAAGTAAGCAAAACCACCCTAATCTAGCCGCTACTTATATCCCTCAAAATGCGGTCAATACACCAGTAACTATGCGTGGGGAGAGCGGCCTCCACCTAAGTTTTCACGAGGCTAACTTGACTGATTATGCCGGGATGACCTTAAAAGTAGATACTACTACGCTGACATTAAGCAGTGGGCTGGTACAGTCTGAGCGGAATGGATATGCTGTGAAAAGAAGATTGCCTTTTGAGACCCCATGGAGAATGATCCAAATAGCGGATAAGGCGACAGACCTAATCAAGTCCAGGTTAATCCTCAACCTAAATGAACCTAATAAATTAGGGGATGTAAGCTGGATAAAACCTACTAAGTATGTGGGAATCTGGTGGGAGATGCACTTGGCAAAGTCTAGCTGGGATGTAGCCAGTGGAAAGCATGGAGCTACCACTGAAAATGCTAAAAAACATATAGATTTTGCTGCTCAGAACGGCATAGGTGCTGTACTGGTGGAAGGCTGGAATACAGGATGGGAAAGATGGATAGGATTCCCGGATAGAGAAGGGGTATTTGATTTTGTAACCCCTTATTCTGACTATGACCTGGAAAGCGTAGTAGCTTATGGGAAAGAAAAAGGGGTAGACATCATGATGCATCATGAGACGTCCGCCGCTCCACGTACCTATGAGCAACAAATGGATACGGCCTATGCCCTTATGCAGCGGTTAGAAATAGGAGCAGTCAAGACTGGCTATGTAGGACCCCTCATCCCTGAGGGAGAATATCATCACGGTCAGTGGATGGTTAATCACTACAGAAAGGCCATTACGGAAGCTGCAAAACATAACATTGCTATTAATGCACATGAACCTATCAAGGCTACCGGGATTAGAAGGACCTACCCGAATGCTATTTCCAGAGAAGGCCTTAGAGGACAGGAGTTCAATGCCTTTGGAGCAGAAGGAGGTAATCCTCCAGAACACTTGCCTATAGTCGCCTTCACGCGTATGCTAGCAGGCCCTATAGATTTTACACCAGGTGTTTTTCACCAGAAGCTTACCCCTTACAAGGATAAGAATCAAGTAAGTACCACCCTGGCCCAACAATTAGCCCTATATGTGGTCATTTACAGCCCTATTCAGATGGCTTGTGATCTATTAGTGTATTATGAAGACCATCCTGCTTTCCAGTTTATCAGAGACGTGGCAGTAGACTGGGATGATACCAGAGTATTAAATGGAGAGGTAGGAGAGTATGTCAGCATTGCCAGAAGAGAAAAAGGCTCTGATAACTGGTTTCTGGGAGCCATCACTAATGAGAATGCTCGTGAAATCCCCATAACCCTGAATTTCTTAAAGGGAGAAACTACCTTTATCATGACTCAGTATGTAGATGCAGAAGATGCGCACTGGGATGATAATCCTGGTGCTTACAAGATTAATACCATGGAAGTGAAGAAGGGAGATGAGATCAGTCTGAAACTAGCAGCAGGTGGTGGAGCTGCTATCAGCTTCTTTCCAAAGAAATAAGAGGAGATCTAAAATAGCTCCAGACTCAAGCCTGGAGCTATTTTATAAAGGATGCTTACTGTGAGCCTACTCTTTCTTAATTAATCCTATCTGCCTTCCTATCATCTGATCCACAGTACGGTCAGGCAGGAGCTTTGGAAGGGTATAATTGGCTATCTTCCCTTTCAGGAAAGCATAGTAAGTTCTGGGCTTAGCTGCCTCATGAATCCCCAGGATTTTATTTCCTAAAAATTTAGCAGGTAGGCCATCTTTTCCCATTTCCTGGAAGTATTCTGAGAAATTAGAAAAAGCTTCATGGTAGGCCGTTTCCTGAAAGGCGTCTGTTTCTATGCCCTTACCCCAAATAGCTGTAATAATAGGCCCTGGTGCTATGATGATTACGTCTATGCCGTAAATCTGAAGCTCTCTTCTAAGGCTGTGAGAAATACCCTCTACTGCATGTTTAGTACCTATGTACGGGGCAATGAAGGGGGCTGCTACTTGTCCACCCACAGAACTAATATTGATGATTCTCCCTGGGACTCCCGAGAAATTATCTGCTGCCCCTAGTAATGGGAGAAACTGCTGGGTGACATCTATCAGTCCGATGACGTTCACCTCAAACTGCTGTCGAATGCGATCCATTTCTATGTGTTGAAGTGGGCCATCTACAGCTATCCCCGCATTATTAATGAGTCCCCCTAGGGTTTCTCCCTGTAATTCATCTTCTACCTGCTTGCTGGCTAATTTGATGGCGGCGCTGTCTGTTACATCCATTAAAAGAGGGGTAAATCTTTCTCCAAATTCTGCTTGGAGCCTGTTAGCATCTTCTTCTTTTCTGACACTTCCCCATACTCGGTAGCCTTGTTTAGTGAACTGATCTGCGCAGGCATAGCCTATTCCTGTGGATACACCAGTGATTACAATAGTTTTGGGTCTGTTCATGGTAGCCTATTGAGGTTGAGATTTGAGGGGACTAATCTAAGGGTAATTATTCCAAAACCGAAATATATATATTCTAGTTTTGGATTATTTGATAAAACATCCCTTTTCCCAGAACGAGCGCCCTGAACTAATCTGCCGAATGAGTGGACGTTTACGGCATCATGGTAGAATAAGCGAAGAAGAAGATCTTCTTTATCGCTTTTTGGAATGTATGGGAAGAGAAACCCCTAGCCACGGGAAAGCTATAAATACCCCTGTATCTCCTGGTACTACCAAGGCTGCATCAATGGTAGCTCCATTCAGGTAGAACCTAAAGCCACCTGAAAAAACGCCTATTCCATCAGGAAGAATATAGTTTTCAGAAATAAAGGAGGCTTTTCTCCCTAACGGAAGGGTTCCGCTGATGGTGATGGCAGGCCTATCTGCTAACTCTCCATCCAAAAAGCCGTATCCTACTCCTACCGTAAGATTTTTAGCCTCTGTACCTAGGGTGGCCTGACTAAATAAAAATCCGAATACACCGGAGGCATCTTCTCCTACAATAGTCCCAAAAAGCGTCCCAGCTGATAGGTGGAAAGATTCTGACCCTATGGGTAAGGATAATTTAGCTGTCCCCCAGATAGGGGTAGGGGTACCGCTAAATAGAAATAAGGGGATAAGTCCCCCACCTAGAGATAGTCTGTTTGATATACCATAACTAAATTGATGAAAAAGAACCCAGGTATTCTGGTAGTAGCCTTCTCCTTTACGTAGGCTGAGTGCATTTGTCCCGAAAAAATAGCGCGTGTAGGCGTTTGATAGGAGAATTCTATCATTTACCTCAGCGCCACTAGCCGACAGATTTCTAAGAACAGCGATTTCTGACCTGGGAATCCTTAGCATTCCCAAGGTGCTAGTTTGGAGGTACACTGTGTCTACCTTGGTTTCAACTATGGTACCCGTATACGTATTCCCATCTAAGGTTTTTATAAATGTTCTATTCTCCAGAAGATCCCCTTCTGCTTCAGAGAATTCCTGATAGGGTTTACCATTTACACTAATGAGATCTTCTTTGGATAATGAAAATCTCTTATCACTATAACAGTTCCTGATTACAATCCTTCTTCTAGACTCCCAGTCTACTGTACCCAGTATCCTAATAGTAGCGCCATCTTTTTTTACCACAAAGGTGTCACAATCCGCGAAATGGATAGATTCAGCCTCAATATTTTGAATGCCAACAGGAGAGCTTGCTAATCCTAGCTTACATAGTAGAATGAGAACAAAAAAACTAATTAAAGACTTGGTCATAGAATTCGGGCTTTTAAAAAGGTTTTAGGTGTACGTTTGCATGAGCTAGGCTCATTTCAAAAAAAATTACCTTCAGGCTGTTTTATCTTCTGTCATTTGGCGTTTTCTGCATCTTAATTGAACAGCAAGCTAAACATGTTACCCAATAAGAGGAAATAGGGCTACCTCCTCTTGTTAGGTTCTCTCCTTAGTTAATCTCTCCTAGCTAGAAACTTGTACTTCTTACATGTATACTTACCAAGAGGTATTAACATTAGGGGTAGGGTACCAAGCGTTAAGGGAGCGATAGGATAATAGATTGAGATGTTGGTCGTAACATAGAACCAGCTGTTATCCTGGGTATTGTCAATATTTGAATTAACATCATAAGCGCCTGTAGCAAAGATATTACCTAAACTCAGGGATGCTATTCCCCCAGTAGCAAGCAAGCTCTTTTTAGTATGAGAGTATTCATTACGACTTATCTTTCCATTTTATCTTTTGATAACTGTTAATGAATATCCTTCAGTACATTCGTTGCTGATCCCATTTATTAAAGAATCAGGTATGTGAGGTACTACCCTTACCCACTCTTCTTGTGTAGAAGTTTGCATATGATCCAGGTAGTTGATGTAAGCCTGATCATGTAGCTTGGAATGGCTCCACTTAGGGCTGCCAAGTCTGAAAACAGACTGCTGTATGCAAAGGGCCATAATGAAGGGATAAATGACCATTTTCATGTTAGGAATTAAAAATAGTTAGGCTGAAAGTAGATACTCTTTCTCATAACGCTAACACTTGTAGAGAAATGTGGAGATTGCCTATATGTCTGTTAGTGAGATAGCATAGGTAGCCAACGTAAACTATTTCGAAAGTTATCTTTAACAGTTCACCTATCTACTGTGAAAAGTTATTTACTAAAAACAAGGTTGTCTTAACATAAGATCCCCCAATTTATATGTAGGACGGCTTATATAAAGGAAGTGCTGCTTACCCGTATCCATATTCTCTATTCATTACTTAGAAATATGCATGTAATCATCTGAAGCAGGGAGAAATTCAAGTTTTCTTATTGAGTGCTGCTCGTATAAAATGGTGGATATATACTTGATCATTTTTAACAAAAACGTGTCAATAAAGTCTAAGAGATGCCTTAATGCCATGTTTGAAAGCTGGCTGGAATTTAGATCAGGGTATGGCTGCTACCCTGTAAGTAATCTAGTGGATACTTACCGTAAGATTCCTTAGGGAAGGCAGGGGTGAATAGCGTGTAGGTAAATGAATCAGATTTTTTTGCATACACTAACAGGAGGTAAGGGAGAAGAATTAGTTTCGGATATGGTTAGGCTGGGCTCATTTCAAAAAAAACCGCCTTCATTCTATTTTATCTTTTGTTATCCTGTGATTTCTGTACCTTAATTAATTAGCAAGCTAAGATGTTACCCTAATTCCGCACTATGTTTCTCAATCACCTAAAAGCAGCAGTTAGAATTCTCTTCAGATTCAAATTTTTCTCCTTTATCAATGTACTAGGGCTTGCTACAGGGTTAGCGGCCTGTTTACTCATTCTCCAGTATGTTCAGTATGAGAAAAGCTATGAGTCTCACATACCCCATGCTGATAGGATAGCCAGGCTGACTATGGATTCATTTATAGGAGATGAAGTGGTGACACAGGATGCAGAAACGTATAGAACCATTGGCCCCTTACTGAAGGAAGAATTGCCTGAAGTGGTGGATTATGTGAGAATGAATTCAGTAGACACCCGGGAGTTTAGGTTAAGAGGAGAATCCATCAGACAAGATAAAATCTACATAGGAGACTCTACCCTTTTTAAGGTGCTGGCAGTAGAGCTGGTTCATGGGGATGAGGCCACAGCCCTGCGGGAACCCTTTCAGCTGGTTATTTCTGAAAGCGTAGCTAATAAACTGTTTGGTAAAGTAGAGGTAGTAGGAGAGTCGGTTAACATAGCGTTTGGAGATTCTGAGTTACCTATGAAGATAGTAGGAGTCATGAAGAATAGTCCTTCTACCACCCACCTAAAAATAGAGGCAGTAGTTTCATATATCACAGCTACCCAGCATTTTGATTATGAAGATGATGACTGGAATGGGAATAATGATTACACCTATGTGATGTTGGCTGATGGGGTATCTCATGAGCAGTTTCAAGAGAAACTGACAGCAGTAAATGAACGCCTACAAGCAGAGGAGAGGTTGGATAATGACCGTTTTATCTCTCAGCTCATATCAGACATTCATTTGTATTCTCATAAGACCTATGAACCTGAACCAAATGGAGATGCCAGAACGGTAAACTTTCTGGCCATCATTGCCCTAATCATTATAGTCATTGCTTGTGTAAACTACGTGAATATGACTACAGCCAAGGCGTTAGAAAGAGCTAAGGAGGTAGGGATTAGGAAAGTGATAGGTTCTTATCGGTCTCAGTTGTGGGGGCAGTTTATGGTTGAAGCCACTGTGCTAAATATACTATCAGGTCTTGTGGCATTAGGAATGGTATTAATAGCCTTACCTGCTTTCAAGGAACTTGCAGGTGTACCAGCGGGACTAGCCTTCTGGGATAGCCCTTTTTTCTGGTTAGTGTTCTTTGGGCTTATCTTAATAAGCGTATTCCTATCAGGGATTTATCCTGCTGTAGTCCTATCCTCATTTAAGCCTATTGCTACGTTAAAGGGAAGGTTTACACACTCTGATCACGGTCAGCTATTAAGGAAGCTGTTAGTAGTATTCCAGTTTACGATGGCGGTCATTCTCATTGCAGGTTCTTTTACGGTGAGTACGCAGGTCCGGCACATGCTTACAAAAGATTTAGGCCTTTCTATGGAGCAAACCTTGGTGGTCAGGGCCCCTTTTACAGATTCATTGCTAAATAGGGAAGATGTATTTAGGAATGCTTTGATGGCCTATCCCGAAGTAAAGGGGATCACCTTTGCCAGTGAAGTTCCCGGTTTACCCACTAAAGAGCTAAGCTCAAGCAGTAGCATATTCCCACTGGGATCCACCAAAAAGGAAGGCTACACCTTCTACATGTATAGCATTGATCCATACTTTGTACCTACTCTGGGGATAGAGATGGTGGAAGGCAGTGAAGAATTAAGGGAGGAAGAAAAGGAGAATAGATATGTGTATGTGAATGAGGAGGCCACTCGGCTGTGGGGCTATAAAACACCTCAAGAAGCTATAGGAACGCAGTTAGATTTTTGGGGGGATGTGCATACCATTAGAGGGGTGATGAAGAACTTTCATCAGATATCAGTTAAGGAGCCTCATATCCCCATGATCATGCAGCAGCAAAAGTGGAGTTGGGGGTATGCTGCTATAAAAATAGAGACAGATGATATGCTGACTACCATGGATAAGATCCAAAAGGAATGGGACAGGAAATTTTTAGGAAGTCCCTTTGAATACTTCTTCATGGATGATCAGTATGACCAACTATACACAGCTGATAAAAGATTCTTATTGGTTTTCAACATTCTTACGGGCTTAGCCATTTTCATTGCTTGTCTGGGCTTATTTGGGTTAGCTTCCTTCATCATTTTACAGCGTACCAAAGAGGTAGGAATCAGAAAAGTGCTAGGAGCAACAGCCTCCCAGATCATGGTTCTGCTTTCTTCTGACTTCATCAAGTTACTGTTAGTTGCAGCTGTGATTGCCCTGCCATTAGCTTATCTGTTACTTTCCTCCTGGCTGGAAGGCTATGCGTACCGGATAGAGTTAGAGTGGTGGTTGCTGGTGGTGCCCGCCCTTCTTCTGGTTGGAATTGCTTGGCTGTCTATTAGCTTCCAAACGGTGAAAGCAGCTCAGTCAGATCCAGTGGAGGCTTTGCGATACGAGTAAAAAATAATAAGTCCTTTAAAAGTATATAAGCAGAAAGGGGATTCAAATGTGTCCAACATGCTGAATAACTAGCCAAAGTAGAAACATACTCATAGCATAGCATAGGAACCCTATCAGAAGCCCAGGATAGGAAGCAGGCTTGCCCTCTTCAATCATACTTACTTCTATGAGAAAGCCACTTCTTTCATAGTTTTCCCATAGGGTGATGCAGGGAATATGATGAGGAGGAATCTCCCATAAAAGAGAAAAAGTGTAAGTCCCATCTTCATTTTTTTGAATAGGTGCGTTTAAGACGGCTTGTGGAGGTAGAGTGAACTTAAATCCCCCCTCTAAGCCAGCCTCTAAACAGTTTCCCTCTTCATCTTTAGGAGTAATGATAGCTATTACCTCTTCCCCATCACCTCCTAATGCTTCCTGCAAAATACATATGTCAGTCTGGTATACACTAAGCTTAGTTTGGCAATTACCTGAAGATATGCTCATGGGCGAGTGATTTATCGAAAAATTTACCCACATAGAAATTCTGCTGATAAAGATGAGCTAAGGCTATCTTGCCTTAGCTTACCCTACATCAATTTTGAGGATATTGGAGTTAGCCAAAACCTCAAAAGGAGAAATACTATACTGCTAGATTCCCGTTAGTGGAATATCAAGATTAAATAGCTTTAATGACTTCTAAATCTACAGAGAGTTATCAGCATAAAATTGTAAAAATAGGACATTTTAAACGTAGGGCTATTAAGTTATATTAATTCAAAATTAATTTATTTCATAAATCGAAATACCAAATGAAGGATCTTCTGAGAAGATAAAGTGTTCACTTATCAAGGATAGAATAGGGTAGAAGATCTATGTCATAACATTCATACCTGTTCTGTGAGTTCCTCGGTAGCTTATCTCTCTTTTCCCCTAAGTACCCTAGGAAATGTTTCCTCTTCCTCAAATGTCATTACCTTATTCTTCCCTTTTATAGTTTTTACATACTCTTTAGGGCTAATGCCTGACATGGCTTTAAACTCTCTGCTGAAATGGGACTGATCATAAAAGCCAAGCTCATAGGAAAGGGCGGTTAAGGATACACAGTGGTTTTCCTGGAGTACCTTAAGCCCATGATTAAATCGTAAGGTTCTTACAAAATCTCTGGTAGAACCTCCCAGCCTTCTATGAAGCTTTCTGGATAATGTTTTGGTAGTATATCCTAGATGCTGAGCAGCTTGTTTGATGGAAATCTTGAAGCCAGAATCTACGAATAGGGTAGCTAATTCATCCTGAAAGTCCTTTTGCAAATTAATATAAGATAACCTCCTGATGAGATAAGACTCGAGTAGCTGAATACAAGAAGAAGGGCTTACATTCTCTAAAAACTGCTCATACAAGTACCTGAGATCTACGTCTAATTCCTGTCCTATTTCTACTTGTTGGTAAATATAATGGGACATGGGAATCTGATATAAGTCAAATAGGATTCCTGGCTGGAAAAATACTTTAAAGACACGAACATGTTTTACATTTCTATTGGTCAGTGGAACCCAGTTAGGGCTAAAACAGGTCTGAGGTAGGAGTTCGTCATGCTTAAAGTTTCCCCCACTAATTGTTGAAGGAGAACCTTCAAAAAAAGAAATTATAAATCCATTAGATAGATTAGGAAGAAAGGTATAAGAATCCTGCTGATCTGCTGATGCACCTATCACATGGAACTCATAGTGGTGAATGATTTCTTTTAGTAAAGGAGCGGGACGCTGAATGGTAGAATGAAAAGCCATATTAGGTAGTAATTCTTCATGTTTAGGGTTGGGAATAGTGCACAGTATTTAGTAGCCTATATTGCTAGCGTCATTTTTAGCTCTCCTTAATATTCTTGGATGCCTTTCATCATTCTCAAAAGAAAGTAGTCTTCCACCTCCTCCAATAGCTTTCAGGTAGGTTCTAGGGCTAATTCCTGTAATAGCTTTAAACTCTCTGCTGAAATGTGACTGATCATAATATCCTAGTTCATAGGAAAGCGCTGTAAGAGAAATTTGAGGTCTTTCTTGAAGGACTTTGAGGCCACGGTTAAATCTCATGGTCCTCACAAAATCTCTTGTGGAACCTCCCAGTCTTTTGTGGAGGATCCTAGCTAAATGCCTGGAAGTAAATCCCAGCTCCCTGGATGCATCCTTAATGGATACAGTAAAAAAAGAGTCTGAAAATATCTTCTCTAAAGCTTTTTGGGGGTCCTTGCCTACTCCCGTATCTTGAAGCTTATGCCTGAGGTATTGCTCTATTAGGGAGACACAATGAGAGATTGAGATATTCTCATGCATCTGCTCATACACAAACGTAAACTCGGAATCTAGCTCCTCTCCCATATGTACCTGCCTATGAATGAGGGTCCCTAAAGGGATGTTGAATAAATCAAATAGCACTCCGGGTTGGAAGAATACCTTAAAAGAATAGAAGTGTTCATAAACGCTTACTTCCAATGGAATCCATTGAGGAGCAAAGCAGTTTGTGTTTACAATAGACTCTCTGTTTAAAGAGCCTCCATGAATGGTAGCAGATGTACCGTGGTAGAAGTGAAACATGAACCCATTAGCCACATTAGGGAAGAAAGAAAATTTCTCTCCGCCCTCTTGAATTTCTGTCAATATATGGAACTCATAATGATGTACGATGTCCTTCAGACCTTTGGAGGGGTATGAAATAGTTGTGTGGATACTCATAATGTCACTTGCAAGTGTGGCTTGTACGCTTAAATACAGAAGGATCTACCTCATTTATTTACTTCTTTATTGACTTGCCCAATAAATCGTTACCCATTTTTATGAAGTAGGAGTAACACTAATTATATGAAATATGAATAGTGTCAATCAAAATTCTCTTCCATATATAATTGATAAACAGATAGTTAATTTATTTTAGGGTTAATAATCATATGGAATTTATAGAAAGGGATTGAGCTAAAATTGTATATATCAGACATTTTTATTTTCGGTATAGAATAATATGATCCTTCGCTAGATATTACTTCTTAACCTAATAAGGTAGATTAATATCTAATAAATTAGTTGTTAATCTATAAATTTAGATGTACTTTGAAATAGTTATGGAAAAACCACTCACTAAAGCAGAGGAGCAGCTCATGCATATTCTCTGGAAACTGGAAAAAGCCTTTCTAAAGGACATTTTGGATGCCTATTCTGAAAGGCCTAAACAAAGCACCATATCTACTCTCTTAAAAATTTTGGAGAATAAGGGGTTTGTCGCTCATCATGTGTATGGGAAGGTTCACCAATACTACCCCTTGGTGGGAAAGGATGCTTATGCAAGCACGCACTTAGGCGGCTTTATGAAAAAGTATTTTAATGGCTCCTTTCAAGAAATGCTGAGCTTATTCCATAGAAAAGGAGACCTAAATATTAAGGAGCTAGATGAAATTTTGGAACACTTACGTAAGCTGGAGGCGGGTGAAACTGACTAGCAAAATTGGGTACATGCGACCCTTTCTCACCCTAATGATATTATTCTGGAACACCTTATTAGCTAATCTATTCCTAAACACCTAAACATTAATATCATGCTCACTCATCTTATCATTACTACCCTAATAATGGGACTTCTCCTAGGCTACTACCTCTTACAGCTGAAGAAAAGATCCTGGTTTCAGCTTAACCGTTTCTACTTACTAGGGATACTTCCCTTTGCTCTTTGGCTACCTACCTTTCAGTTTTCCCTCCCTGTTAACATGAACTTCGCTAATACCCAGGATCTAGTGGAGTTATACGTCCCCATAGTGGAAATTACCAGCGTAAGCGTGGGGCCAGGGATAGACTGGACAGTAAGTGAGTATGCCTTGCTTATTTATCTGACAGGCGTTTTGGTCTATGCTGGTAGAATGTTCACCAACTTTTTCAAGTTGAATGGACTTCGAAAAGAATACACTCTACAACAAAGTAACCCTTTTTACCAGCTTTTTTTGACTGGAGGAGATATTCCCACTTCTTCTTTTATGCGAAATATCTATTGGGATGAAACCGCTGACTTGACACCCGAAGAAGAAGCTCAGGTGATGGCCCATGAGATGGCACATATTAAGTTTAAGCATAGTTGGGACATCATACTCATAGAAGTCATGAAAGTGGTATTATGGTTCCATCCCTTAGTTTACAGAGTAGACAAAGAACTTAAGCTTGTGCATGAATTCCAAGCTGATGAAGCAGCCTTTAGGAGAACTAGCCCTGCCGCTTATGCTCGCCTTATCTTGAAAAAAGCATACTCAGCTACCCTCTCACTAGGACATGCTTTTTTTGAAACGCCTGCTGTATCCAGGATAAAAATGCTAGGTAAAAATTCTTCCCGTCTTTCTTTACTCTCAGCTTACACCCCCTTGATTCCAATTGTGCTAGGAGTAATAACCGTCTGTGGATTTGAAAATGTAGAGATACAAGATGAGATATTCCCACCTACTGGTGAAAAGATAGTCCTGGCTGATACGGAAATTCCTGATATCAGTAGCTACGTATCAGTGGAGGAAGAACCCATACCGCTAAACATGGCTGATATTCAGCGATCAATAGGCTATCCAGCTACTGCCAGAGAAGAAGGTATTGACGGGACAGTGGTGGTAAGGGTATTGGTAGATATAAACGGACATTACAGAGAGCATGTAGTTCTCACAGAGGTTTCTCCTTTGTTAACAGGCCCAGTAGAAAGAGAGATTTCTAATCTACGATTTACGCCAGCTATACAAGATGGACATCCGGTGAATTTCTGGGTGAATATCCCCTTCAACTTCAAGTTACTTAATTAACTAAACCCCTATAAGTATGAATGATCTTGTGAACTGCTGCTTAGCAGCCTTACTACTCTCATGCCTATGTGTAGGTAGTTGTGTAACTGATTCTGGTATGGAGGAGGCCGCTTCTGCTCCTGCCATATATGAAATGATAGAAGTAGATCAGGAACCTACCCCCTTAAATATGGCGGAGGTACAAAGACGGATTGGATATCCAAAAGATGCTAAACGGCATAAGATACAAGGGAAAGTCATTACCAGGGTATTGGTAGGAGAGGAGGGAGAATACCTACAACATGAGGTATTAATGGACGATAATCCCATACTTATGGAAGGTATTAATCAAGAGATTCAACACTTGACTTTTTCTCCTGCCATGAAGGAAGGGAAATCAGTAAAAGCATGGGTAAATATCCCCTTTGAATTTAAATTCATTGATAAACCCGTAGATTCTGCCATCTTCCAGGCCCTAAACTACTTTGAAGTAAGTGAAAAGATAGGATATCCTACAGTAGAGAATGGTCCACAAGTAGAGGGAAGGGTCCTGCTTAGGATACAGGTAGATGCAGCGGGAAAGTACCTAAGCCACGAGGTATTGGAAGAGGGGCATCCTGTTTTGCTAGCAGGTGTAGAGCCCTATGTTGGAGAGTTGGTTTTCTCTCCTAATGAACAGGGAGAATCCTATACAGTTGATCTTCCTTTTGAGTATGGATTACTAAAGTAAAGCAGCACTCCTTATACTAAAGCCCTCCATACCAGTGGAGCGGCTTTGTTTCCTATTCAGCGGTTTTGTCTACTATTTTTTAGGCTGGCTTCATATACTTGGTGACATAGGAATTCCAACTTATCTGCGTTGTGCTAATATGTTCGAGTTTGGATATCTACCAATACAAATTTCTATCACCTAATGAAGTATTTCATGTTAACCTTCCTATGTTCACTCACGCTACAACTGATATATTTCCCCGCATACAGTCAACAGGATGAGGACGTAGTGGATATTCCTATGAAAGATACACCTCCTGAGATTGAAAAAGGAGATTATCCTGATATGAATACGATCATTTTGGTTGATAAGGAGCCTATTCCCCTCAATATGAATCTGGTAAAGGGGATGATTGGTTATCCTAAGAAAGCTAGGAGAAAAGATATAGAGGGTTCAGTAGTCATACGAGCCCTCATGGATGAGGAAGGAGAGTATGTAACCCATTTTGTGCTGTTGGAGGGGCATCCTATTTTACGAGAGGCGGTAGAAAGGGGAATTAAATATCTGAAATGCGAACCAGCTATACAGGATGGCGTACCCATCAAATTCTGGATAAATATTCCTTTCAACTTCGCCCTACAAGATCCCCCCAGAAAAAAGAGAAGCTTTTGGTAGCGTAATAGTTAACCTGGGTTTTAGAAAATTCTCATGGATAACTAGCCACATATGTATTGGAGTGATTTTTTTGAAATGATAAGTAGCAGTTGTGGTGGCCGTCACGCTACTGATCGTGGGCGGCTGGCAGCATTGCATTGGAGGGACAAAGCGTGTAGGGGCGAATGCCAAAATGGAGTCCACAGGGCTGATATGGAAGGCACAGGGCTGATATGGAAGGCCGACGGAAGGCGATGTAACACTTGGAAGAAGTCTAGGCTTAACCAAAATTGAAGATATTTAAGCTATATGAAATCAAATGTATTAATACTTTGCTTTTTCGCCTTGACCATGACGGTTCTCGCCCAGGGGCCACCCTTTAATGGACTAGATAGCCTTTCAACAGCTGATAATGTTATGAGTGCTGAAGGAAGTTCCACTTTTGTTGCTGATAAAGATCCTGTGCCCCTCAATATGAAAAAAGTACAAAGAGCTATAGGGTACCCACCATTAGCTGTAAGAGCTAAAGTTGAAGGGACAGTTATTGCAAGGGTTCTCATAAATAAAAAGGGGAAATATAAATCCCACCGGATACTGAATGAGGATGAAGCACACCCCATCCTTCAAGAAGCTGTATCAGCCAAGATCAAAAAACTAAAATTTACCCCTGCCATAAAAGATGAAGAGCCTATTCCATTCTGGGTTAATATTCCCTTCCATTTTGGACTTAAGAAATAGAAGTATATATCACTTGATGAAATCACTCTTACTGTTTTCTATTGGGTGCCTAGTCATGGGGGTGGGAACGCCCAGCCGACACAGGAAAAGAGGCAAGTAGAATTGAGTATCTCTGACTTTGAGATAACACCTGAACCGTTAAATATGAAAGAAGTGGGGAAGGCTATTGGTTATCCCATTCTCGCAAAAATAGCTGAATAGGAGGCTACTGTTATAATCAAGATTCTGATAGATGAGGAGAGAAAATATAGTACCCATGAGGTAATAGAAGAGGGGCACCCTATTCTCCTCAAAAGGGTAGAAAAGAAAGTCAGTCTCATTAACTTTAGTCCTGCCCAGATGAAGGGAAAGGCTGTCAAGTTCTGGGTTACGGTTCCCTTCCACTTCTATTTCGAAGAACCACTCAAAAAGAAAAATAGATAGCAGTTTGGTGTACGTAAGGTAAGATCTCTTTTCCTGCACGTCCTACCACAAATTTCCTTCAAATTCTCTTCATAGGTTAACAGCATCAAACCAAATTGTTAACTTATCCTTTATAAGTTATTTCTAACCCTGTCAACCCATGAGAAAACTATGTACCAGCATACTGCTGGCCTTGGTGTTTTGCTTACCAGCGTGGGGGCAAGAGACCACTACCCCCAATGACGTAAAGGATAAACGGGACAAAGCCTATGCCTTTACCAATGCGACCATCATTGTAAATCCTTCTACCAAAATAGAGAATGCTACCCTTCTAGTGAAGGAAGGAAAGATAGTAGGAGTAGGGGCTAACCTTAGCGTTCCTGCTGGTTACGCCATCACAGATCTGGGAGGGAAGTACGTGTATCCTTCTCTAATAGACATTCATACCCATTATGGAATGCCTAAAGTAGAAAGAGCACGTCGGGGCAGAGGGCCAGAACAGCTACAGTCTAAGACCAAGGGAGCCTTTAATGCTAATGAAGCTATCAAATCAGAGTTTGAATCCTCTTCTGTCTTTATCATTAATCCTAAGGAAGCCAAAGCCTGGCGAAAGATGGGGTTCGGAACTGTATTAACTTTTCGTCCTGATGGAATAGCCAGGGGAACCTCTGCCTTGGTAACCCTGGATGAGGATTCTGAAGGAGAGGCCATGGTAAATGCGAGGGTAGCTGCCCACTATTCTTTTAATAAAGGGAGCTCCACACAGTACTATCCTTCCTCTTCCATGGGATACATCTCCCTGCTGAGGCAGACTTATATGGATGCTACCTGGTACGGTGGACAGAGCCCAAGACCCTTTACAGATAACTCTTTAGAGGCATGGATCAGTAGCCAGGATCTCCCCCAATTTTTTGAAGTAAATAACTGGCAGAGCATTATGCGTGCTGATAAGGTGGGGGATGAATTTGGGGTTCAGTATGTAATCAAGAGTGCTTCAGATGCCTATAAGCGCATCCCCGCTATTAAGGAAACAGGAGCTTCCCTCATCATAAACCTGGACTTCCCCAAGGCCTATGACGTAGAAGACCCCTTGGATGCATACCAGATTTCTTTGGCTGATATGAAGCATTGGGAGTTAGCGCCTGCTAATCCGGCTATGCTGGAGGAAGCAGGAGTCAGTTTTGCCATAACAGCTGATGATTTGAAAGACAAGAAAATGTTTTGGCCTAATCTCAGAAAAGCTATTAAGCATGGACTAAGTGAGAAAACAGCTTTGGCAGCGCTTACTACTATCCCTGCTTCCTTAATAGGGGCAGAAAATATGGTAGGTAGCCTGGAAAAAGGAAAGTTTGCCAACTTCATTATCTGCTCAGGAAGCCTATTTGATGAGAAAGTAAAAATCTATGAGAATTGGATACAAGGGAAGGGATTCCCTGTTCAGGAGATGAGCCATCTGGAACTGGCTGGAGAATATGAGCTAGCCGTCAATGGGAAAACCTATAACCTAAGCCTTAGCGGAGAAGGGGGAAAATATAAGGCTAGTGTGAAAGAAGATACAGTTAAGTTGAAAAGCAGTATGTCTGTCAGCGGAGAATCTATCAGCCTGAGCTTTACAGGAGCGGATAAGCAGCTGATAAACCTGTCCGGCTGGCAAAGTGGGAAAAACCTGAAAGGAAGCGGGCAACTCAGCTCCGGAGCGTGGGCCAGTTGGATGGCTACCTATAAGGGAGAAGCTACAGATGATAAGAAAAAAGAGGGGAATAAAGGAGGAGGAGGCCCAGAACTAGGAGAAGTGATTTACCCATTTGCCTCATATGGGACCACAGAACTTCCCCAGCAAGAAAATATGCTGATCAGGAATGCCACCGTGTGGACTATGGAGGAAGAAGGAATACTGGAAAATACGGACGTGCGTGTAGAGAATGGGAAGATTATAGAAATAGGAAAAAACCTGAATGCAAGAAGATCCAAAGTGATAGACGGGACAGGGAAGCACTTGACGCCCGGAATCGTAGATGAGCACTCCCATATTGCTGCTACCTCTATTAATGATGTAGCTACTAATTCTTCCATGGTGAGAATAGAGGATGTGCTAGATAGTGAGGATCAGGAGATTTATAGAGCCTTGTCTGGAGGAGTTACAGCCGTACAAGTTCTCCACGGATCTGCAAATCCTATTGGCGGTCAGTCAGCTCTGATTAAGCTAAGATGGGGACAAGATGCGGAAGGACTCAAAATCAAGGATGCAGATGGTTTCATTAAGTTTGCCTTGGGAGAAAATGTAAAGCGTTCCCGTTCCAGTAACTCCATTAGATATCCTCAAACCCGTATGGGGGTAGAGCAGGTCTTTATAGATGCTTTCACAGCAGCTAGAGATTATGAAAAAGCCTGGAGGACCTATGATGCGCTATCTCCAACTGCTAAAGCCAGTACAGTAGCACCCAGAAAAGATCTGGTGATGGATGCTATGGTGGAAATCATCAATAAGGAAAGATTTATCTCCTGCCACTCATACGTACAGTCTGAGATTAATATGTTGATGAAGGTAGCAGACCAATTCAACTTCACCATAAATACCTTCACTCACATTCTGGAGGGCTATAAGGTAGCGGATAAAATGGCTGCTCACGGCGCAGGAGGATCTACCTTTGCTGACTGGTGGGCTTACAAGTGGGAAGTGAGATATGCCATCCCTTATAACCCCGCTATCATGGTGAGAGAAGGAGTAGTAACTGCCATCAACTCTGATGATGCAGAAATGATGAGGCGGCTAAACCAGGAAGCTGCGAAATCAGTCAAATATGCAGATCTGGATGAAATTGAGAGTATGAAGATGGTGACCATTAACCCTGCCAAGCTACTGCACTTGGATGATAGGATGGGAAGCCTCAAGAAAGGGAAAGATGCAGACTTGGTTCTTTGGTCTGATCACCCGCTATCTATCTATGCCAGAGCGGAGAAAACCATTGTGGATGGGACCATATATTTCGATGAGGAAGTAGATCAGGAACG
Organism: Bacteroidota bacterium; assembly: GCA_039026975.1. Lineage (GTDB taxonomy): Bacteria > Bacteroidota > Bacteroidia > J057 > J057 > JBCBKZ01. The sequence goes on from JBCCLI010000037.1 coordinate 23,087, forward strand.
CAAAGAAGCTATACAGGCAGAAAGAGCTAGACTCATAGCTAAGATGAAGGCAGCTAAGAAAGGAGGGCAGGGAACCCAAACCTATGGAAGAGGGAAGAAAGCACACTTCCACTGTGATACTGAGTTTGTGTACAGAGAAAACTAATCAGCAGCTTATTCTCACGAAGAAACAAGAAATACCATGAAATTGAATAACATACCTATGCTGCTGATCATACTCGCAGCAACATGTCTACACCTACAGGCACAGACACGCGTGGTGCCTGCCGCCTCTCAAGAGAAACCCATTCTCCTGTCAGGAGCTACGGCTCATTTAGGGAATGGAGAGGTGATAGAATCTTCTATGATTGGCTTCAAGGAGGGTAAGATCAGTCTGGTAACTAATATTGCGGCAGCAGTAAGTGTGGCTGAATATGAGGTAATAGACGTAAGTGGAAAGCATATTTATCCTGGCTTTATCCTGCCGGTTTCTAATATGGGCCTTTCAGAAGTAAGTGCGCTCAGAGCCACCAATGATAACTCAGAGCAGGGTGCTTATAATCCTAATGTCCGCTCTATTATAGCTTATAATACGGACTCAGAGCTGATTCCTACTTATCGGTTTAATGGCATTTTAATTACGCAGCCTACCCCTTCAAGCGGAGTTATTCCCGGAACTTCCTCTATCGTTCAGCTGGATGCCTGGAACTGGGAAGATGCCATCTATAAAAAGGATGATGCTATCCACCTGGACTGGCCTGCTAAGTCTTTTGGGCCTCGCTGGTGGATGGGAGAAACTAATCGTAGGCCTAATGAGCGCTACCAGCAAACCATAGATGAGCTAAAAACCCTCTTTGCTGAGGCAAAAGCATATGCGGATAATCCCTCTCCTGTGGCTAATAACCTAAAGATGGAGGCCATGAAAGGCGTATTTGATGGGACTAAGGCCGTGTTTCTGTATGAAGATGATGCCAAAGGAATGCTGGCAGGAGTGAGAATGTTACAGGAAAATGGCGTTAAACGAATAGTAATTGTAGGAGGAGGGCAGGCCATGCTGATCAAGGATTTTCTACTGGAAGAAGAGATTCCCGTCATAGTTATGGGAGTCCATAGTCTGCCTGACAGAGATCATGAAGATACTCGCTATCCATACAAGCTTCCTAAAGAACTGCACGAAGCCGGAATTAAGTATTGTCTGGGATATCCCGGTATGACGGCCAATGCCAGAAATCTTCCCTTTACTGCAGGGACCACAGTTACCTATGGAGTACCCTATGAAGATGCCCTCAAGTCCATTACCTCTCATGCAGCAGAGATTCTGGGCATAGCTGATAAAACCGGTACCATAGAAAAAGGGAAAGATGCTAATATCATCATTTCTGAAGGAGATGTATTTGATATGCGAACCAGCAAACTCACACATGCCTTCATTCAGGGAAGAGAAGTGCAGCTAAACGCGCGTCAGCAATGGCTGTATGAGAAATATTCTGAAAAATATGGGCATGATATTAAGTAAATGATTAATAATCAGAGGAAGTGATATTAATCTTACCCCTTTCAAACCTTCTAGCTTCAGAAGTAAATCTGGGGATAGAAGGTTTGATGATTATCAGCTTATCAGGCTCAATAAAAATCTAATTATGTTATTCTCATATAAAAGAATTCTGACAGCTACATGGCTGGTTTTCTCGTCATTCATTCTCATGGCTCAAAAAGAGGATGTTCCCCCCTCTGTAGATCTCAGAATGTATGACATCATAGAGGCAGTTTCTCCAGACAGAATAGAAGCAGATATCCGAAAACTCGTGAGCTTTGGTACCAGAAATACCTTATCTGATACAGTATCAGATACCCGGGGTATAGGTGCTGCCAGAAGATGGATAAAGTCAGAGTTCAAGCAAATTTCTGCTGACTGTGGAGAATGCTTGGAAGTTTCTGCTCCGGGATTCTTAGTCAAGAAAGGCGAAAACAGGCGCTTTACTAAGGATGTACAGATCGTGAATGTGATAGCTATTCAGAGAGGGACAAAGTACCCAGACAGGTACGTGATCATGAGTAGTGATATAGATTCCAGGCCCTCAGACGTAACCAACGAAGCCATAGATTCTCCCGGTGCTAATGATAATGCCAGTGGGGTAGCGGGTACGCTGGAAGCAGCACGGGTGCTAAGCCATTATAAATTTGAGAATAGCATCATTTACACAACCCTTTCAGGAGAGGAACAGGGCCTATTTGGAGGAAAGTTTATGGCTAAGCAAGCCCTAGAACAGGGATGGGACATCATCGGGGTGTTAAATAATGACATGATAGGAAATATCCATGGACTTGATGGAGTGATAGAGAATAACACCTTCCGCATATTCTCTGAGCCTACGCCCGTTACGGAGACAGATGCCCAAAGAAGGAGAAGAAGATTCTATGGTGGAGAAGTAGATGGCGTTTCTCGTCAGTTGGCCAGATACATTGCCAAAACCACAGAAACCTATATGACCAACCTGAGGCCCATTCTCATCTACAGATTGGACAGATTTGGGCGCGGAGGGCACCATAGGCCCTTCAATGATGAAGGCTTCGCAGGTATACGCATCATGGAGACACATGAGCATTATCACAGGCAGCATCAGGATGTGCGAGTAGAGGAGGGGATAGCTTATGGAGATGTGATAGAAGGGGTAAACTTTGAGTATGCGGCTAAACTTACGGCTGTTAATGCCATAAATTTAGCTTCCCTGGCGGCAGCTCCACCTGCCCCTAAGGAGGTGAAAATAGGAGGTGTAGTTCAACCGGATACTAAGTTGAGTTGGGAAATGTTGGAAGATGAATCCTTAGCAGGGTATAAGCTCTACTGGCGGAAGACTACAGCTCCTCAATGGCAGCACAGTAGATATGTGGGGAAAGTTAGTCAGTATACCCTGAAGGGAATCATCATAGATAATTACCTGTTTGGGGTAGCTGCAGTAGGAAAGAACGGACATGAAAGCCCGGTAGTCTTCCCTAGCGGGGTGATATTTGATTGAGGAAAGATTTTATTTCATTTTTAACCACCTTAAAATCAAGTAATACGTATATTGAAAAAAAATACACGTGTAATGAGTACAAAACTCACCTTAACTATAGAGAAATCAGTGATAGAGAAGGCCAAGAAGTTTGCAAAAGCTTCAGGAAGAAGCCTTTCTGATATAGTTGAGTCTTATCTGGAGAAATTGGTGGCACCCTTAAATGAGTCTGATGAGGAAGTACCTGAAGAGCTGAAAGAGCTATTTGGTTCTGTAAAAATACCTGACGATTTAGATGAGAAAAAAGCTATGCGTGATATAATGTTTGAGAAACATCATGAGTAACTATTTTCTTGATACGAATATTCTCGTAGACTTTTTAGGAAATCGAGAACCATTTGGAAAATATGCGCTAAAGATATTTAAAAAGGGGGTTAGCGGAGACTGGACACTTTGGACCTCTAGCAATTCCATTCTCACATCCTATTATATAATTGGAAAAATTGAAGGATGGGAAATAGCAAAAAAGAAGACAGCTCAATTGGTCCCATTAGTGGAGATTAATCCAATGAGTAAAGGAGATCTACTCCATGCCCTTAATTCAAATTTCAAAGATGTTGAAGATGCAGCACAGCATAGCTGCGCTATTGGAATTAAAGGGATTGATGGAATCATCACCAGAAACAAAAAAGATTTTAAGCACAGTCAATTAAAGGTTTATAATCCTTCTGAGCTTTTTTCGGATTAAGTCGTACTTAAAAAGAAATAGCACACATGA
>JBCCLI010000038.1:0-26785 GCA_039026975.1 Bacteroidota bacterium
GACGTTCAGAATAGGATGTTACTACAAGGGCAGGAACTAGCGGAGATGTGTAGTTGGTCAGTAGACCCAGCATCAGGAAAGACAGCATTTACCTCCTTGTATGCAAAAATTCATCACTTCCAGGAGGAGGAACTAACCCCATATAATGCGACTGATAAATGCGTAGAACGCATTCATCCGGATGATCAACGTAGGATGCGCCAATTCAGGCAAACTCCTACTGAGCAGTACCCCATCACTACTGAATACAGATTTAGGGTGGGAGAAGGGAAGTATATTTGGTTAGAAGATACCCTGTCTGCAAAGTTAGAAAATGGAAGGGTAGTAGGGCTTACTCGGGATATCACCCAAAAGAAGAAACAAGAGAAGCTACTAATAGGCTATCAGCAGAAGCTGGAAGCTCTAAATCAGCAGTTACAGGAGACGCTGGGATTTCAAGAGAGAATATTAGATACCACGCCTGATGTCATTTACATATATGACCTGCTGAATCAACGAAACGTATTTTCCAATAAGTCTATCTTTCAGGAGCTGGGATATAGCGAAGATGAGATTCAGGAGATGGGGGATCAGCTATTTATAAACCTAGCCCATCCTGATGATTTATCTCGGATAATACATCATCATTCAGAAGTTCTGCCTCATTTAGCAGAAGGAGAGACCGCGAGGTTAGTATACAGAATGAAGCAAAATGGGACAAAGAATTTTGTTTGGTTGGAATCATTAGAAAGAAGCTTTGAAAGAGATGATACTGGTAAAGTAGTGTCGATTGCCGGGATAGCCAGAAATATTACAGAAGAGAAAGAAGCGCAGAATAAGCTAAGAGAGGCGAATAAAGACCTGGAAAAAAGCCATCATTTTCAGCAAAAGGTGATGGATACTACGCCTGATATTATCCATGTACATAATGTACATACTAACCAGCTGATATTCACTAATCAGGCCTTGTATGAGGAACTAGGGTACACCCAGGCTGAAATACAGGCCCTTGGGGATGAGCTAGTAGTAAAGTTGGTTCACCCGGAAGACCTGGAAATAGTAGTTGCACATAATGAAGTAGTGATTCCAAGCCTTAAAGATGGTGAAGTAGCCAAGTTAGAGGTCCGAATACTTCATAACAGGACGCAGGAATATGTATGGTTTGGGGCCACAGAGACTATTTTTGAAAGGAATATGGAAGGGGTAGTAGAATCTACTATTGGGATAACCCGGAATATTCATAATGAAAAGATAGCAAAAGACCAGTTAGAAACCACAAATAGCCAACTAGAAGAGGCACTGTATTTACAGCAAAAAATTCTCTCTACTTCCCCAGAAATTATTCTTATCTATGACTTACAGGAACAGAAGACCATATTTACCAATAAACCTGTCTTTGAAGTCTTAGGATATACCCAGGAAGAAATAGCTCAGATGAAGGGAGAAGTAGTAGCAACCCTAACCCATCCAGATGATTTAGTGTCTTCTCTACACTTTTATAAGAAAGTTCTTCCTGAATTAACACAGCATGAGAAAGCTCATTACCTCCGAAAGCTTGTCTCAAAGGAAGGAAAGACTATTTGGTTATCTACCACTTACTCTGCCTTTGAACAGGATGAGGTAGGAAGAACGACAAAAGTCATAGCCATTGCAGTGGATGTAACTGGGGCAAAAGAGGAAGAAGCGCTTAAGGAAGAAGCTAATAAAGAGCTGGAAGAATTGGTCTACTTTGTATCTCATAATTTACGTGCACCAGTTAGGCATATGGAGAGTTACTCAGGCTTTATTAAAAAAGAAGGCTGGGATAGCTTAAATGCTGTCAACCAAGAAAGGCTGGGAAAGGTAATTATGGCTTCCACAAGAATGGGAAGTATGGTAGATGATCTGCTAGTATATACAAGAAGTAGAAACTCAGCATTTAAAAAGGCTGAGGTAAATACCCATGAGCTAGTCCTGGATATTCTTAATCAGTTTAAACAAGAGCAGTCGGGCAGAAATATAGAATGGAATATGGGAGTATTACCTCCCGTATGGGCAGATCATGGGCTGCTATGGCAGGTGTGGGAGAATTTGATTGAAAATGCCATAAAGTATTCTGCCAGAAAGGATAAAACCACTATCACTATAGAAGCAAAAGAGGGGGATCATGAAACCATTTTTGCTATTCATGATAATGGTGAGGGTTTTGATGAAAGCATAGCAGATAAGCTATTCATTCCTTTCCAGCGGTTGCATAAAATGAGTGAGTTTCCAGGTAATGGATTAGGTCTCGCAAGTGTAGCCAGGTTTATAAAGCTCCATAAAGGTAGAATTTGGGCTAAGAGTGAGAGCGGAAAAGGAGCTTCTTTTTACTTCAGTATCCCTAACCAAAAGTCCTAAACATGCTTAAGAAAATTATCCTGGTAGAGGATGATGAGTTTGATGCTGAGTTGACTAGAAAAGAGCTACAAAATATTCCTGTTGCCAATGAGATCATCTGGCTGGAGACTGGTGGGGAGTTAATAGACTATCTGGATGAGTATGGGGCAGATGATATTGCGGTAGCTATACTTGATTTACAAATGCCGATTCTTACTGGAATTGAAGCGCTACAAACGATTAAGGAGAAAGCCTATGAGCATTTCCCCATAGTTGTACTTTCCTCTTCCAAAGAACATCCTGATATTAAAAAATGCTATGAGTTAGGGATCAATTCCTTTGTCACTAAGCCCGTAAAAACTGCTGAATTCCAGGAGGCAGTACGTACTTTAGGTCTTTATTGGGGCATCTTGAATGTACCTCCTGAATAGAAGAACTTACGTGGGTTGACATGCTTAGCTTCCTTTCCCAGTGTCGCATGGCTAAGGGGAATATTTTCTCCCTCATTTGATATCGCCAAATAGTTATGTCATTCTTGAAGCTAAGTAGGAGGACATAAGTTTCCCTCTAAAATGTATGTCTACATGTAGGGATGCTTCAGCTTCCGAAAGGTGAAATCCTTATCAGGCATACGCACAAAGCCTAAAGTCACTTGTCTATTTTTGACAGAATGATTTTATCCACCTTCTTAAAGGCATAGTATAGTCGTAATGGCTGACTCCTAAATTTTGTGCGTAGCTACCCTTCTATAAAAATAAAAAGCAGACCCAGAGGCCTGCTTACGAGGATATTATATATTTTTTTATGCTATACTGACCATCCATTTATTCAAAATGGCATGGAACATCACCTTGGTTTCTAGAAAGTCATATGGCTTCTGGAAGAAATCATCAGCACCCAGCTGAAAAGCACGAAGGGAATCTTCTGACAGATTAGATCCGGAGAAGATTACCACAGGAAACTTTTTCAAATCTTCTTTACGTATGGACTCCAGGACATCAAATCCATCCATTCCGGGCATTTTTAGGTCTAGGATAACTAAGCTGGGAGGGGAAGGACAGACTCTCAAATATTCCAGGCATTTGGCACCATTTTCTACCCACACCAATGATAATTTCTCATTAATAGATGAGAGGGATAATTCGACTAAGTGAGCATCTAATTCATTGTCTTCTACAAGAAGAATTTCAAAGTTGTGTTTTTTCATACTGTTTAGCCTTTGGGGGATCAGCTGGTAAGCTGAAGAAAAAAGTAGTCCCCTGCCCTAGTGATGACTCTACCCACACAGATCCATTCTGAAGTTCAATGGCTCTTTTAACAATTGAAAGTCCTATGCCACTTCCTTCATGAGAATGATTAGGGTGAAGTCGTTCAAACACCTCGAATACTTTCTGGCTGTACTTGGTTTCGAAGCCTATTCCGTTGTCTTTGATGAAATATATTACGTTGAAATTCCCCTTTTTCTGAAAACTCCCAAATTCGATAATGGGTGTATCCTTACTTAATGAATATTTTATGGCATTTGATAATAGGTTACTCATGACTTGTTGCATGAGTTCTATATCAGCATATAAATCAGGCACTTTCTGGAATTTTTTCTCAAATACTTTTCCTTCCCTAAGTACCTCTAATTCCTCGTAGACTTCTTCTACCAATATATTTAACGAAAACTGCTGCTTTCTTACAGCTTTTGTGCCCAGTTTAGCAAATGAAAGAAGGCTTTCTACTAACTGAGCCATTCGTTTGGACTGGCGGAGAATATTTCCCAGATATTTATTCACATCAGCACCTAATTCTGAGGCATGCTGCTCAAGAATGATCTGGGAATAGGAGGTGACAGACCTAATGGGGTTTCTAAGATCATGAGCAATGGAACGGGTAAAGGTTCTCAGCTCTTTATTGGCGTCTAGCAAGGCCTCTGTTCGTTCATGTACCTTCTCTTCCAGCAGCTTATTAGCTGTTTTAACTCCTTCCTCCATCTCTTTGATAGAGGTAATATCTACTGCATAGCCCGCAATAAGATTTTTTTCTTTTCCTATTTTTAAGGGAAACTTTATGACCAGGGCATATTCATAGGATTTATTAGGGAAGCTGTAGCGCTCTGTGGTTTGGATAGCTTTTCCGGATGATAAGACTTTTTCATCACTGGTTCTGATCATTCTTGCTTCTAATTCAGGGAAGAGCCCAAAATCGTTCGCCCCTTTGATAGCATTCGTATCCTGCTTAATCAGTTTTAAAAAGGCTCCGTTAGCGTATAGGTACTGAAAGTCTGCATTTTTAATCCATGCAGGTTGAGGACTTTTTTCCATGAAATGTCGGAAGGTGATAATCTGTTCTTCCAAAATGGCTTGTGCTTCTTTCTCTGCTTGTATATCCCTCGCTATAAATAGAACCTGATGTGGATTTCCCTCTTTATTTTCTATCAAGGAAAGCCTGATTTCTACCAGGATTTCTTCTTGGTTTAGTAGTCTAAAGAGTAATTCTGCTTGCTTCTCTGGACTCCCCCCTAACAATTCCTGAATCAGCTTTTGGATCTTACTTAGGTCTTCCACTGAGACTATCGCGCCATAATGCTTTCCAAGAATTTGCCTCTTATTAGCCTTCTCAAATTGCTTATTAGCATAGACAATATTGCCGTCCAGATCTGTCATGAATAAATATCCCGGAATAGCATCTATAATGGTTCCTAATTGGAGTTTAGTACGTTCATTTTCTTGCTCTGTCAGCTTCCGTTCCGTAACATCTACAAAGGCTATGACCAGTCCATCTACCTCCATATCTCTATTTCTGTATGGGGTAAGGCGGATTAGGTACCATTTATTATTATCCCCCCTTACTTCTCTTTCAAGAAGTACCTCATCCCGAATTACAATGTTGGCATCCCTTTCCAGTTCTACGTAGCTGAAGGGGAGGGTAAGTTGTTTAAGAGGCCTCCCTATGTCTGATTCCTGTAGCGGAAGGAGCTGGTATAAGGTGGGGGTAAAAAACCTAATAACCAGGTCTTTATCCAGAAATAGGGTCTCTATCTCCGTACTGTTTAACAGGTTATCAATGATGGTATTAGCACCACTGAGTTCCTGATTTCTTCTTTGAAGTTCACTATTGACAGTATAGAGTTCTTCATTTACAGACTGCAGCTCTTCATTAGTACTTTGTAACTCTTCATTAGAAGCTATAAGCTCTTCATTAGAAGCCTGTAATTCTTCAGAGCTGGATTCTAATTCTTCACTGATCCGCTGAGCTTCAAATTGGGAGAAGCGTAATTCTTTTTGTAGATCCTCAATGATAAGTAATGACTCATGATCATTTATTTGGAGTTCCACTTGCTCCTTGGAAGGTTGCTGAATAGTGAACTTTTCCTCTAAAAACTCAAGCAGAAAATAGGTGTCAGCTTGAGACCTAAGGGAGGGGATTACTTCTATTCTAACATCTTTACGAGTAGGTGCTTGGTCATGAACCTGGATAGATTTATATAAAATGCGTTCTGATTTAGGTGCTTTTTCCAGTTTTATGACAGCATTTCTGATGATGAGGACCATTTCCCTGGAAACCATATCTAACAAATAGTTATTTAGTTCCATTCCAGGAATACTCAGGTAAGTTCCTCCCTTTCCAAATATAAAGTGGATTCGGAAGCTCAAGTCAAAAATCAGTCCGGGATTGAATTTCTCCTGAAGTAAGTAGTCTGCCCATATAGAGGTTCCCCTTTGGGGATATCTATTTTTATGGGCAGGTCTTTCTAAATAGCTTCCTGTAAAAGGACGTTCACCCTTATGGTCACTAATCTCATATGACTTTCTGAAATTGGGAGTTTCCCCGCGGCTGAGATAAAACTGAAATTTATCACTCAGAGATTGGAAGTTTGATTCAAGCGGTTGGGCACTCTCATTAATCCCTAGCCACAGGTAAGCCGCCTGTTTTAGGCCAAAGTGGAAATGTAATAAGAGCTTCTTTTGGGTTTCGGGTTTCAGGTAAATGAGGAGATTCCTACAGGATATGAAGTCCAGGTTAATGAAAGGAGGGTCTTTAGTAGCATCATTCCGGGCAAATAGAATCATATCCCGAATAAATTTTTTGACCTCAAATACGTCATCCTCCTTCGTAAAATACTTTAGCTGTAAGTCCAGGGGTATATGCTTGATAGAATCTTCAGTATAGGAGGCTCTACTGGCTATTTGTAATGCTTTCTCGTCTATATCAGTAGCTAAGATTTTAAACTTGGTCCATAGACCATGTCTTTCTGCATATTCATTCAAGGCGATTGCCAGAGAATAGGCTTCCTCTCCGGTAGAACAGGCACAAACCCATATGCGTAGCTCACTTCCATTACTTGTTTCATTAATGAGTTGGGGGAAAATGAAGGTTTCCAGGGCTTGGAAAGCAAGAGGATCTCTAAAAAACTCCGTTACTCCAATTAATATATCCTGGTATAATTCTGTTATTCTCTGGGTGTCTTGTTGTAAAAAGTGGTGAAACTCTTTTAAAGAATCTATTTGATGGATGGCCATCATTTTATGGATTCTCCTTAAAATGGTGCTTTCCTTATACCCGGAAAAATCTATACTGTGGTGTTGCTGGATCAGAAAGAGGATACCGTTCAAGTAGTTTTCCTGATTAATACTTGATAATGAGTCTGCTAACTGATCTATTTCAAAGGCACCGTTTACAAAGAGTTCTGCCAAGTGAATAAGATGTTGGGTAATTTCTTTAGGGGAAAGAATAAAATCCGGCAGTTTAGTCTCGATCGCACTCTTAGGCATGCCATCAAACTCCCCACTCTCAGGGGCTTGGACCATGACTAGTCCTCCATATTCTTTGATAGTTCTAATCCCCCTGGATCCATCTGAACCTGTCCCGGAAAGTATAATCCCTATGGCCTTTTCTTGTAGGCTTTTTCCAGCAGCGTGCAGACAGGTATCTATCACATAATTAGGAATCTGCGCTTCATCCTGCTTCTGTAAATGGATAGTGTAATGGTCAAGTCTCATTTCATAGGCCGGAGGATTTAGGTAAATATGATTCGGCTGGATGAATAAACCATCCTGGGCAGCCTCTACAGGAATATTGGTGATCTTTTCTAAAATCTCCTTCATCAGACTTTTGTATTTCCTGGAGAGATGCTGGATAATGATAAAAGCCATGCCCGTATTTTCTGGGAGGTGTTGGAGAATAGTTTCTATGGCTTTTAATCCTCCTGCTGAAGCGCCTATAAGTACCACAGGAAAATGGTGGTTGTCAGCAGATGTAGGCATATATGTTATTTGGAAATGAAATTGTGTGTAATGATTTCAAAATAAGGATTTAAACCTATATAGAAAAGACTATTTATTGAAAGTGGAAAATATTTAATTATAGTATTTTAAATGAATACATAAATAATTTAATCCGAATAATAAATAGTCTCTAATCCTATGGTGGGAGTGGCTTTGGGCTTCAAATAAAGTACAGCTGCATGTACCTGAAATTTTTAATTATTATTCATGGAGATCAATAGTAGCAGCTATCCAAATGCACCTTATCAGCAGAAAGAGTGGGAAAAACAGGATATAGCAGCCTTATGCAGTATCTAAGAGAATCCTTTTACTTAACCAATGTCAGATCTTAAGGGAAGGGAAGACCTATTATTAGAAATGTGTTACAGGATTACCACAAAAGAGAGGAAGTGGGACACGTTAGTAAAATTCAAAAAATGTAAGGAATGATTATCTATTCTTCCCCAGTAGTGAAGTTGTATGTAGAGAAAGAATGAAATGCCTGATTAACGTAAGAAATGAAGGTATTTGAACGAGATGGGAATTCCCGTATTTGATTTTCAGATACTTAGCCATTAGCAGAGATGAGAGAAGTCATATTCCAAGTAAAAAGTTTTGCTTTTGGAAGAAAAGAATTTCTGTAGGATAATCCGTATGTAATGCCGGAATTTTAATGCTTTCCAAGATGATGAGAATGTTAAATCAGAATTTTATTGTCCTTTTACTTTTTTCAGTAGTGGTGAATATTTGTAGACATAAACCCACAGGTAAAAATTGGTTGTTAACATTCGCCCGAGGTAAATCAGAGGTTAAACAAGAACTTATTAGTAGCATGGATATTCAAAACACAACAGATGAAATAGCGCTTGAGACTTTTGTGAAGGTTGTATCAGTGAAGATGCAAGACCCCATACAAAATATAGCATCTGCAGCTAAGGTTCTTGGAGAAAGATTAAATGAGGATACTGAAGGAGAAACTTACCAGAAGGATATTTCTACTGTAGTGAAGAGTCTAAGGATGCTTAATGATTACAACAAAGCCATTTATAAGTACTCACTGATTAGCAGGAAGCAGTACCTATTGAAGGACATTAGATTGATTGAGTTATTTTTCGAGGTTAAAGACTATTCTAAGAGTCTTAAAAACGTTTCTTTGAATACCATTTTAAGTGATGTTTTTGTTATGGCGGATTATGATTTATTATTTAAAGCCATGAAGGAACTCATTTCTGATATATTATATGATATCCCTAAATATGAGAAATGTACCATAGATGTGCAGGTGGAAACTAAAAACCAGAACGTCTATATCCGTTTAAAAAGTAACACTACTAGAAACCTGACACATTATACTAATGAGGAACCAACGGAAGACCGGTCAGAAGTAAGAATTCATTATGCCTTGGCCTCACGCATGATACATGATCTGGAAGGTAGTTTAATAGAAAAGTCTCATCCAAATAGTGATGAGCAAGAGTATATGATTGTGTTGAAGAAAGCCACCCCTCAGAACATCATTCATTTGGAAGCATGAGCGTGTCTATGACCGCTAAGTTCAATCAGGAAATACTTTCTGTTTCCTCAGGGCTGGCTGGAAATTTAAGGTAAAAAGTAGCACCAAGGCCGAGGTCTCCTTTCGCCCATGCGTGCCCTCCTTGTATCTCCATAGCTTTCTGCACTATAGAGAGTCCTACACCATGGCCTTCTTTAGACTTTGCTTCATATAATCGCTCAAACACCTCAAAAATCTTTTTGTTGTCAGCGGGTTCAAACCCTATTCCATTATCCTTAATAAAATAGGTAAAGTAGTTTTCATCATTTTCTTTAAAAGCGCCTACTTCTATTATGGATTTTCTATCCTCATGCCTGTACTTCATGGCATTGGATAATAGATTTGTGAATATTTGCTTGGTAAAAGTAAAATCAGCCCACAGCGCAGGCGTGTCCCTGAAGATTAATTCGAAATCATCTGTAGTTCTAAGATATTGTAAGTCTTCCCATATTTCTTTTACCATAGCTTCTACGTCTATCCATTCTTTTTGAAGTTCAACTCGTTCAAGTTTTAGGTAGGAGAGGAGCCCATCAATAATTTGGGCCATTTGTCCTGACTGACGGAGCATTTTAGTGAGGATATCGTTTTCTCTTTCCCCTAGTTTTTGGGAAAAATCAATTTTTAAGACCTCTCCGAATGCGTAGATGGCTCGTAAGGGTCCACGGAGATCATGGGCCATGGTACGTGTTAGGGTACGTAGTTGCTGGTTAGTCTTGACTAAAGACGCGGTCCGCTGATCTACCAGGTTTTCGAGTTCTATATATGCATCAGGAAGTCCATTTTCTTTTTCCTGTATCATCCCAAAATCTAATAAAGTCCCTATTTGGATGATGTAGGTCTGTTCATTTCGCACCATGAGGTATTTGATAGAATTTATCTTAACCGTCTTGTCATGGTGAGTGAGGGTTTCTATTTCTGAGAAGGTTTGGCTTTCTACCAGCACTTTTTCATCATTTGCCCTCAACTGAGAGGCAATGTCTGAAGGGAACAGGGCAAAATCATTACTGCCTATAACAGATGCATAAGGTTTTCTGAGTAAGTGTAAAAACCCACAGTTTGCATAGATGTATTTGAACTGTTCATCCTTGATACTGATAAAAGTTTCTTTAGCGGCCGTAATCTGGTTAAATAACTGTATATGTTCTACCTCAGTTTCATTGACTAGTGTATTACCAGCCAAGTTGATGATAGACAGCATAAACGAGTTTTCTCTTTCACCTTCTAACTGGAAAGTACGTATCTCCGCATAGAACAATTGAGACTTTCCCTCAGTAGACCGTTCTATATAGTGGTAAGATTGGGTAGCAGTATCAGTTTTACAGGCAGAGAAGGCGGCTAGAAATTTTTGCTTAAGAGAATCTTTTAGCGCGTCCTCATAAGTAATTCCTACCAGCTTTTGGTCATTAGCATATGATTGCTCGGTATTACTGAACCTAATTACCCCTTCCTTATCCAGGATGAATACTTTTAGGGGGAGAAAATCTAGGATCTGGCGATGGTATTTTTCAGTTTCTGCCAGTAGAAGTTCTCCTTCCTTCCTACTCGTAATGTCTATGAGAAGAATAATTAGGCCTTCTAAGCGGTTTTGTACCAGTAGTGGGTTTATTCTTACCAGATAGTGGAGATTGCCATTTTGAGCACGTACCTCTTGTTCAATGGGTTCCAGGGTCTGTCTTACCTCCTTTAGATCTTCCTGAAAGTTGGGGTATTCCCATTTGAAGCTAAACTTATCTACAGATGTACCTATGTCATTATCTGACAAATTAATGACTTGTGTAAAGGTAGGGGTAAAGAGTTTAATCTGTAGTCTTTCATCCAGAAATAAGGTTCCTATTTCTGTATTAGCTAAGAGATTATCTATGGTCGCATTAGCATCTGTCAGTTCTTTATTTCTAGCTTGTAATTCAGAATTAACAGTGTAGAGCTCTTCGTTAACAGACTGTAGTTCTTCATTGGTACTTTGGAGTTCTTCATTAGAAGCCAGCAGTTCTTCATTAGCAGATTGCAGTTCTTCATTACTCGTCTCTAATTCTTCCAGGCTATTTTGTACTTCCTGCTTGGCTAGGGCCAGCTCATCTTGTAGGTCCCGGATCACTTCATAGCTATTGGCCTGGATGACTGAGCTATCTATAACAGAAAGAGACGGACTCTTTTTCATGTCTGGGTCCGGAGATCTATACTCTATCAGGAAAAGAGACTTCTCAAAAGGCGTAATGATAGATTCTATGTAGATGTTATACATGGGGCCTTCTGACGCTGAACTTCCTTGTAGGTCTACATTGGGATATAATAGTGGGCCTTCTTCTGTTAGTAAACGTCTTAAGGCATCTCTGATAATGACTACCATAGACTCAGACACCATGGACAGTAGGTCCTTGCTCACCTCCATATCAGGTAGATTTAGGAACTTGCCGGCTCCACCTGCCAGATATAGGATCTGGAATTCATCATCTATTAAAATACTGGTAGGAACAAACTTATCTAATAGTACCTTGGCATAGGAAAAGCGGGTTTGTCTGAGGGGAGAGCGATCTCCCAGTCTGTAAGGATCTCCCAAATAGGTAGGAACCCCTCTTTTCAGTTCTGGATTTCTGATGGAATAGTATTTTCTGATTTTAGGGGTTTCTCCCCAGGTTTGAAAGACTTTCCATTTCTCACTCAGCACATTGAAGTTATCCTTAAAGTCTAATACATTCTCGCTGGCTCCTAGCCACATATAAGCACCTGATTTTAAGCCAAAATGAAAATTCAAGAGTAGTTTTCGCTGCATAGGCTGCTGGAGATAGATCAGGAAATTCCGGCAGGAGATCATATCTAAATTGATAAATGGAGGATCTGCTGTAGCATCATTACGTGCAAATATGATGTTATCCCTGATGAAGCTTTTTACTTCAAATTTTTCTCCATTGTAATTAAAGTAGGTGTCCAGCATTTCTTCTGAGATAGCAGAAAGCTTGGAGGGGGCATAATGCCCTTTAGAGGCTATGGCTAAAGCCTGATTATTAACGTCAGTAGCAATGATGGTGAACTGTGGATGCATCCGCCTCTCTGCTGCATACTTGTGAAGGGCAATAGCCAAGGAATACACTTCCTCTCCGGTGGAACAGGCACATACCCAAATACGGATTTCTTTATGTTTATTCTCTCCTACCAGCTTGGGGAATACTACTGCTTCCAGTGTTTTGTACGCTTGAGGATCTCTGAAAAACTCTGTGACCCCTATGAGGAGTTCCTGAAATAATTCTTCTACCCGTGGAGGATTCTCTAATAAAAACTGGTAATATCTGGCCAGGGAAGAAATTTGGCCCGTGGCCATTTGCTTATCTATCCGCCTTCTAATAGTATTTAGCTTATACTGGCTGAAATCTACATCATGGTATTTTTTGATTAATTCCATGATGCTGGTTAAGGTAATCAGCTCTTGTGTTTCTTCAGTATTCTTAGGCTTAGCTAGAACAGATTCTGCTAAAAACTTCTTTGAGCCTATTTTACTCAAGGTGATAAGTTTTTCCGCTATAGCCTCGGGGGGGAGTACAAAGTCTACTACCTGGGTATCTATGGCACTTAAAGGCATCCCATCAAACTCCCCACTTTTGGGATCTTGAACCATCACGATTCCACCATTTTCCTTAACTGTCCTGATACCTCTGGATCCATCTGTTCCAGTTCCAGATAATATGACTGCTACAGACTTAGGGCCCACATCCTGCCCCAGGGTGTGTAAAAATATATCAATGACAAAATGAGGAGAGTCATCCTGCTTTCTTCCCTCTAATAAGAGTTTACTATTTTCTATCCGCAACTCATAGCCTGCTGGAATGAGATAGACGTAGTTAGGTTTTACCTCCATCTCATGTTCTGCCATTACAACGGACATTTGGGTATCCTTTGCGAGAATATCCTTCATAAGACTTTTAAATCTTCTGGAGAGGTGCTGGACTATAATGAAGGCCATATTAGTGTTACTGGGAAGTTGGAGTAACAGCTTTTCAATAGCTTTTAATCCGCCTGCGGATGCGCCTATGCCTACTATGGGGAAGGTACGGGTAAGTATTTCTGGCATATGATTTTTAGGCTTAAGTATGTGGTATTTTATATATGTTAAAGTAGTTTAAAATCCAGACTTTATGAAGGAAAAGTATATTTTCTTCGTGAAATAGTTTGAATGTATGTTTAGATTTTATACCAGAAAGGAAGGTCCTTTCCCTTAGGTGAGGTGGCAGCTAATATTTTAGGTCGTTCCCATCTGACTACCAACAGGATAGGCTCGCAAGGGATTCCCCCTCTTACCTGAGAGGATCATTCAGGAGTAATATCAGATGATGGCTGACTCCCCTACATCTAATTAAGTCCTTCACCCTGTGAGGGCGATGAGTATGAGGCAGTAGGAAAGTGCCTATGGAATCTTATTAATAATCCCCCAATAAAGCCCCAGCGTATTGATAGCTTCCTTAAATGCCTGTTGTTTAACCGGCTTAGTTACAAAAGAATTTACCCCAAGCTCATAACAACGCTTGATGTCAGGGGCTTCACTGGAAGAGGTCAAGACCACAATGGGGAAAGAGGGATAATCTGATGCTCGGATAATCTCTAACGCTTCTATCCCTGATACTTGTGGCATACTCAAGTCAAGTAATACTACTGCAAGCTCTAAGGCTTTTCCAGATGATAAGTATTCCAGGAACTCTTGCCCTGTTTCCAGTACCTCAACGGGGTTTGCCAGTGGAATTTCTTTAAGCGCCCTAAGTGTCATCTCTGCATCGAACGGATCATCTTCCACGATTAAAATGGTTTTTAGCGTACTCATAAGGGTATGGGAATAGAAAAGAAAAAGATAGTGCCTTTGTTTACTTGGCTTTCAGCCCAGATTTTACCATCGTGATGGTGGATGATTCGTTCTACATTGGCAAGTCCAATTCCATTTCCCTGGAACTGACTACGTTTGTGGAGGCTTTGGAAAATTGCAAAGAGTTTGTGGTAATATTTCATATTAAAGCCTACCCCTTGGTCTTCTAATTTAAAGGTGATTTCTCTTGGGTTCTCCTCTGTACTGATGCCTATATAGGCCTTCCCCTTTGGGGTGGAAAACTTAATAGCGTTATCTATCAATACCTCAAATACTTTTTGAATCATAGCAGGATCTACAAAGACAGTAGGAAGGGGAGAGATGTCCCACTTGATAGGAACTGTAGCAGTATTCAAATTGAAAGCATCCCTTAGCTGCTGAATGAGTGTGTCTACCTGAACCCATTCTTTCTTTGGGATAATATTTCTGGTCCTGGAATAAGTTAGTAATTCGTCTATCATGCTTCCCATTCTTCTGGATGAGTAAATGATTCTTTCCAGTAGCATGCTTCCTTCTTCTGATAGCAGTAGGTTATCTATTTCCTCTAAATGGGTAGCATGACCCTCAATATGACGTATAGGGGCTCGTAAGTCATGGGAAACCGAGTATACTAACTGTTCTAATTCTTCATTAGTTTCTTTGAGCTTAGTTTGAGCTAATTTTTTGGGGCTTATATCTCGTCCTATCCCCAGCACAGATTTCACCTTGCCATCTTTTGTACGTTCAAATACCGCTTCCAGGGACTCTAACCAGATATACTTGTTACGAGCTTTCTTCCATATGCGGTACTGTAAGCTCACAATTTCTTCATCCCCCAAGTTGGGTAAGGTTTGACTATGATGGGTCTTCACCAGTTCAATGTCTTCCTCATGGATGGCATTAGGTAAAAACTGATTGCCCATTGCCTTTATCTCATCTTGAGAAAACCCCAGCATTTCTGTGATAGCCTTATTGCTGTAAATATTTTCTCGCTTTTGTATATCGTAGACATATATACTATCTGCAGAAGTACTAAGAATTTTTTCCTGGAAATTATGTGCTGAAGTTAACTCTTTATGTAAAAGCTTTAGCTTTAGTTCCCGTTTGACTTCTTCATTTACATTTCTTGATATCCCAATGATGGTTTTTACCTCTCCGGTAATTGATCGGTCAAATACGGCCTCCTGGGCCTCATACCATATATGCTCTCCAGTTTGATTATGTAGGAGCCTGAATCTCCTTTTGTTGAGCTCGCCTTCTTCCATGGCAGGTAGTGTTTCTGTGAAGTCTCTATAGATTTTAGGGAGATCATCCGGATGCATGATTTTCTGGAGGAGTTGGTCTCCCATAGTCTGTATTTCTTCAGCTGTGTAGCCCAATAATTCAACATTAGCCCTGTTAGTGAATACATATTGATGTTCCTGAACATCATATAGGTAAATGATATCAGGGGAAGTCTCTATTATTTTCTCTCTAAATGTTAGCGCTTCTATTAATTGAAGCTCTTTCTCCATTTTACTTGAAATATCCTGTGTTATCCCTATAAGTTTTCCATCTGCTAACCTTTGGGAAAGGGTATCTTGTAGCCAGATATAGGCATCCTCTCCTATTTGATATCTATATGTGGCAGATATTGGGAATTGATCAGATGGGGTTTTTCTGAAGATGGCCATTCTTTCCTGGTCATCAGGATGTATTCTACTGATACGGATGGTAGCGGCAGTAGCAGCCTGAACTTCATTAGGATGGAAGTGATGGACTGCCAGGTAAGTATCTGTAAAATATGTTTCTCCAGTGTGTTCATCTACTATCCAGCTACACATATCTACTACTTTTTTCCCTTGCTGGATCAGTTGATGTTGTATAGGGTGTTCTGCTATGATAGATTCGCTCTCTTGCACCTTGTAGGTTAACACACTTACATGTTCATTATCTAAGGGTATAAAGGTGGCTGTATACCTTTTTCTCCCAAAGGTAGAGGTAGAAATGGTTCCTAACGCATCTGTACTCTTTCCCCCTGTGAAGGCATGTAGGAGACTATGCGGAAAAGGGGCTTCTCCTTTATAAGCTTCTGGAGAAACTGTTCGGAGGCTCTTCCCTATAAAGTGTTGGAAGTCTACTCCCATCATGCTAGATATCTTATCATTGGCATATATATATTCAAAGTCCATTTCTTCCGGGGAAATGAGTTTAAATATGGTTACCCCATAAGGCAAGTGGCTGGTAAGGGTTTTAAAAAGAGAGTGGTCCAAAACCTTCATGAAGGTAAATTTCAAAGAAAATACTAAGCAATCTTACCAATTGAAAGATAATGATGTGGAGAAATTACTGATTTGGAATGTTTTTAAAGAGTTGATCCTTTTAGCGTAGAAGTAGAAGTATAAATACACTTAGATTATTGTAAATTAGAATTTCGAAACACTAGGCTGAAGGCTCATGATTAAGCAAGCGGCACAAATTAAGCTTCTCATTGTAGAGGATAACCTAGATGATAGGATGATGATTAGGCGTGAACTAATCAAAAACAGGCTTGAATTTGATATACGGGTATGTGAGGATAGGGAGGCCTTTGTATTACTATTAGAAAAGTTTGATCCTCATGTAGTACTAAGTGATTATGTACTGCCTGATTGGTCTGGTTTAGAAGCGTATTTACTCTGTCAGGAAGTCAAGCCTCAGGTACCCTTTATTTTTGTCTCAGGTGCGGTTGAGGAGCACCTAGCGGAAGACTCTGTCCTTAATAAGGCATTTGGCTTTGTGCTGAAAAATAAGTTGGAGGAACTAGGACTATTGATAGAAAAGGCGGTTAATCTTCATTATGCCAGAATCCAGCTATCTAATTTCATTTCTTTTATAGAGGATACAAACACGTCCATCCCCAAGCTATTAGAAGCCTATCATTTATTTTTTGAGTTAGATGATTGTTGGGCTAAAGAAGGTGATATAACCCTCATAAAAACCAAGATTCAGAATATGGTAAAAGGAGTTCGAAATGGCATATTTTAACAAGAGGATTATGAGCTGCTTACTTCCGGAACTAAATGCTTCATAAAGATTTCTCTATATAAGTCTACAGTTTCCAGATATCCATAAGGTTTTTCATAGATTCCTGCTGCTCCTAACTGTTTGGCTCTTTCCTGGTCATCAGGTAAACTAGAGCTTGACATGATTATGATGGGGAAGGTCTTATACGGAGAGTGCTGAAGTTCAGCAAGAACCTCAAAACCTCCTACAAAAGGCATGTTTACATCTAAGACCATCAAACTGGGGCTTTTCTCTTCATTAGGCAGTTTTGATATGTGTGATAATACTTCCCGCCCATCCAGGAAGGAGGTAGTCTGGATGTTAGGATCTATGGCCTGGATGGCTAACTGACTTAAATCATTATCCATACTGTTATCATCCACTAGATATACTAGTGGGTAATTAAATTGTAAATTCATCATTACTGACAGGTTATAGCTAGAAGGAGAATAATACCCAGTTAATTTCTTGTTAGTGGTTACAAACCTAAAATCCTCCTTTAAGAATTTGAAGAAGGAATAATCATCTCTCTAACATTTATACTTTAGTATGGGAACTATATGAAAATGCTTAATTATCAGTCATATATTATTTTTACTAGAAATAAAATTCCTGTGTGGATTGACAGTTTTTAGGTAAAAAGCAGAGAGAACAAACATATAATCCTTTTCATACTAAGGCATAGGAAAAGTAAAGATAAAGGTAGCCCCTTCTTTTGGCTTACTTTCAGCCTTAATTTCTCCTCCATGTAAATGGATGATCCGCTGGACACTGGCAAGGCCTATTCCTGATCCTGGAAACTCATTTTCATTGTGTAGCCGCTGAAAAATACCAAAAAGCTTGTGCTGGTATTGTGGGTCAAAGCCTACTCCATTATCCTTGATAGCGAATTCATACATATCCTCTTTAACAGCTACAGAGAGTTTAATCTGAATAGCCTCCTTTTTAGAAGAGAACTTAATGGCATTCGAAAGTAGATTTTCAAATACCTGTTGAGTCATTTCCTGATCTGCAAAAATATTGGGTAAGGGTTCTATGTTCCACTGTATGTAGGGAAGTCCAGGTTCGCTGGTTAATTTGGGGATGAGTTCCTTCACTAGCTTATCAAGCTTAACTATTCGTAAGTGGGGAATAAGATTTCGAGTCCTGGAATAATCTAGCAGCTTATCTACCATTTTACCCATGCGCTCTGCTGCCTTTATGACATATTGTAGGATATTTTTCCCCTTATCATCCAGTTTATCAGCCTGTTTTAGCTCTATCCACTGACTATAGCTCAGAATATGCCTTACTGGTGCCCGCAAGTCATGGGATATCGTATAAATAAAGGTTTCTATTTCTTGCTGGGTTTCTTCCAGCATTAAGTTGAAGGTCTTAGCTTCTGTAATATCCTGCATAGTTCCTAACACTATATTAGGTTTATCTCCAGCTATGGTCCTGGAAAGTACCCATTTGACTCTATTACCAGGTAGCAGCACCCTATATTCAATGGTTATGATCGCATTTTCTTTATAGAGCGCATGCTTTCGTTGGGCGTATTCCTTCACACTAGGGAGATCTTCAGGATGTACCAGGGAATAGAAGTAGGGTAGGAGTTCTGGATTCCGACTTTTATCTACAGGGATTTCAAATATTTCCAAAAATGTGGGAGAAACTTCAACTTCTTCTGTATCTAGGTACTGGGTGTAGGTAGCTAGCTGAGCTAGTTCTTCTCCTTGTAGCATCAGCTTTCGCTGTCGGTGTAGCTTATTCTGGATTTGATTAACTCGTTCCTCTATCTCTTTCTCTGTAGAAATATCTGATAACATCCCTATCACCAAATGGGGCATTTGGTACTGCATACATCTGGATCGGATATACCTAATATCACTATGCCTGTCTAATATTCTGTATTCTTTCTCAAACCAGTTTTTACAGCCTACGGAGTTTTTAACTGCATCTTGGAAGATATGCATATCCTCAGGATAAATTCTCTTATAGAGATGACTCATAAGAGTTTCAGGGCTGACTTCTTCCTCATTCATATCTAGTACATGCAGCAGACCTAATGAGTAAGTGATCTTATTAGTAGTAGTATTCCATATAAAAGAGCCCATATTAGCAGCCTTTTCACCTTCTATGAGGAGCTTTTGCGCTGATTTTAGGCTGTCTATTTGTTTATTTAGGGTGATATCTTGAGCTACTCCCACCACTGTACCATTTTCAAGAATATTAGCAGTCTTAACCCTAATCCACTTAACCTCTTTATCAGGCATAAATGCTCGGAAGTGAAATTCAAAAGGGAGTAAATTGGGGTTGTATTTTTGCTTAAACTCTCTAGGAATAATAGACCGATCATCAGGATGAATTCTTTCTAAAATTTTTTGAACTATGTTATCCCTAGTGATTTCCTCCTTTTCAAACTCATACATATGTAGAAGTTGATCTGAATAGGTGAGAGAATTATCCTTAGGATTCCATATCCAGCTTGCTGTTCGGGTGATTTCCTCTCCAAAAGTCAGTAGTTCTTGCTGGAGAAGTAGTTCTTGAGAAGAATCTTTAAGCCGCTGGTTTTCTGTCTGTAATCTTTCTACCTCCTTTTGTAGTAGTTCAGTTTCTGATAGCGAATGAGAACTGGAATCTTTATGTGAGGAGACTGGGTTCATGGCTTAGGAATTCGCAATTAGAAACATTCAATAGCAAAATAATGAATCTTGTTCAATAAAAGAATATTCTATTAATATAAATGAATTAAAATCGAATTTAATTTATATCCGATTAATTCATTTTTGGCATTTTTATAAATATTAATAGCCTCTCTTTTTCAATATTCCCCAATATTCTTTTCTACTGTTACCCTAAAACGGTTCTTTCCTTTTTTTGCTAGGTTAAATAAATCACTAACTTATTTGCTATCATTTAACCACCATCTATCCTATGTTTAGCATACAAACGCTGGAGAATATTTTATTTGTAGATATAGAAACGGTCAGCTGTGTTCCTACTTTCGGAGAACTGGACAGCAGGCTTCAGTATCACTGGCAGAGAAAGGCTGTGAGGGTAGTGAAAGATGGAGATCCTCTGGACTTTGACCAGATTTTCAGAGATAGAGCAGGGATTTATGCAGAGTTTGGGAAGGTGGTATGTATTTCTTGTGGCTATTTACGCTTTCCTGAAAGTGGGGTTCCTGAAATCACCATAAAGTCCTATTCAGGAGAAAATGAGGCTACTCTTCTCACTGAATTTGGGGAAATGTTAAATAAATTTATGAGCAAGGAAGGAAGAAACTTATGTGCCCACAATGGGAAGGAATTTGATTTTCCGTATCTGGGTCGGCGGTATATCATTAATGGCATGCCCGTCCCATATGCTCTCCGTACCCAAGGAAAAAAGCCCTGGGAAGTAAATTTTATGGATACCATGGAATTATGGAAGTTTGGGGATTATAAGTCCTACACCAGCTTAGATCTATTAGCGGCTATTCTGGATGTACCTTCGCCCAAGGATGAAATTGACGGAAGTCAGGTATCTGCTGTCTTTTGGGAGGAAAAAGACATTGAGAAAATTACCCGTTATTGTGAGAAAGACGTAAAAACTACTGCGCAAATATTGCTCAGGATGAGCCAACTCCCCCTTATTCCTGATGCTGTAGAAAAAACCACCTAACTAAATGCCTTATGTCCAACCTAGATAGACTGGAAAGAATCATAAAAAGCAGGCTTCCCCGCTTTCCTAAGACCATAGATTATACCTATTCCATTAAGGATGCCAGAAATATGATCAATGATCTGGGCCTTTCCCTCAGCCCGGAAGCATTGGCTTATTTGACAGAGACAGAAACTGTACTAGATGATTTCCTGGAAGGCATCTACCATGTAGAAAATAAGTTCCGCAAACGAGTAGCTAGTGAGCGCGCCATCCTTAAAGAAGAATTTTCCCCCCAGGTCTACGAGGAAGACAGCAAAGCCACCTTTACCCTTACCTACCGCGATAAGGAATATATATTTGCTGAATATGAGCTTCCATAAGGAAAAGGCACGCCTTAGTATCAACAAGTCTAGAAAGGGCGAAATACTTTTCGTCCACGCCACCTGGCAAGTAGCTTAATAGTGTCCTAACCCACCCTTATCTATCCTCCTTCTCTTTCCGTCACCCAGGTGGGCTTTTGCGAACGGAATATGGGTCAGCCGGGGTCTAGCGTAACTCCAGGAAGTCCACCTCTTACATAGACCTCGGACGCATGTGGACAGGCTCTTACCTGTTCGTAAAAAAGTTCAGGGCTTCCGTCCTAATCCCACTACCTTTTTCAGACGTAGGAAATATACGGTCATAGCTGTACTTCAAGTGCTTTTCAACTTATATTTGCAGCCGGACCTAAAAAAAGGGTCCTAGCAGAAGTAGCATAGACAACATTCATGTATAGATCACATACCTGTGGCGAACTCCGCCTGGCACACGTAGGACAAGAAGTGGCCCTCTCCGGTTGGGTCAATAAAAATAGAGACTTTGGCGCCATGACCTTTGTGGACGTAAGAGACCGCTATGGCATCACCCAAATAGTAGTGAATGCTGATGATGAGACTAACTACCAGCTTGCGAAAAAGCTGGGAAGAGAATTTGTCATAAGGGTAGAAGGAAAAGTCAGAGAGCGCACCAATAAAAACCCCAATATTCCTACCGGAGACATAGAAATAGAGCTGACTAAGCTGGAAGTCCTCAACGCTTCTAAGGTACCTCCCTTCACCCTGGATGATGACACAGATGGAGGAGATGACCTAAGAATGGCTTACAGATACCTGGACCTAAGGCGTAAACCTGTACAGTCTAATCTGATATTTAGAGGGAAGCTGGCTATAGCCACCCGTACCTACATGGATAGCCAAGGATTTATAGAAATAGAAACCCCTGTCTTGATCAAGAGTACCCCAGAAGGAGCCAGGGACTTTGTGGTGCCTAGTCGTATGAATCCAGGGCAGTTTTATGCCCTTCCACAATCCCCTCAGACCTTTAAGCAGCTGCTGATGGTATCCGGGTTTGATAAGTATTTTCAGATAGTCAAGTGCTTCAGAGACGAGGATTTACGTGCTGACCGCCAACCAGAATTTACGCAGATAGACTGCGAGATGTCCTTTGTGAGGCAGGAAGATGTGCTACAGACATTTGAAGGGCTGGTAAAGCATTTGTTTGCCAAGATGCTGAATGTGGAGCTAGCAGACTTCCCGCGTATGACCTATGATGAGGCTATGCGCTTGTATGGATCTGATAAGCCTGACATAAGATTTGGGATGACCTTTACAGAGCTGAATGAGGTAGCCAAAGGGAGGGATTTTGCCGTGTTTAATGAGGCAGAGCTGATCGTAGGGATTACTGCTAAGGGGCAAGCGGAAGCCTACTCTAATAAAGATATTAAAAAGCTAACGGAATGGATGAAGCGCCCGCAAATAGGTGCTAAGGGCCTAGTGTATGTGAAATATAATCAGGATGGCACCCTTAAATCTTCAATAGGAAAGTTTTATGAGGAGAATGACCTAAAGGCATGGGCTGATAAAATGGGTGCAGGACCAGGAGATATGATGTTCATCTTAAGTGGGGAAACGGATAGCACCCGTAAACAATTAAATGAGTTGAGGCTGGAATTAGGAAACCGTATGGGCCTCAGGGATGCTGGCTTCAAACCTCTGTGGGTAGTGGATTTTCCGCTACTAGAGTGGGATGAAGATTCCGAGCGTTTCCACGCTATGCACCATCCCTTTACTTCTCCCAAGAAAGAGGATATGCAGAAAATGATGGAGGGAGGCATGGAAAAAGAAGCTATGGAGGCACTAAGAGCAGATGCCTATGACTTAGTCATTAATGGATGGGAGATAGGAGGAGGCTCTATTCGTATTCATGACAGAGAATTACAGTCCAGGAACTTTGAGCTATTAGGCTTTACGCCAGAAGAGGCGGAAGAGCAGTTCGGATTCCTCTTGGGAGCCTTTGAATATGGCGCCCCTCCACACGGAGGGATAGCCTTTGGCTTTGACAGACTATGCTCCATCATGCATCACGCTAGTTCTATCAGAGACTTCATTGGTTTCCCAAAAAATAATCAGGGAAGGGATGTCATGCTAAATGCACCAGCAAGGGTAGATACAGCTCAGCTGGATGAGCTTTCCTTAGAATTGAAAAAAGAGGTAGAGCTGGATTCTTAGTTCTACCTTTTGGGGTAGAAATTCTTCATTAGGCAAGAATGTAATTTCATTATCGGGAAACTTGTTCTTGCCTATATTTCAAATCCTTAATGTAGGAAACCACAGCAGTGGGCAGCATCCCATCTATCTTCCCCTTATACTTAATCACTTCTCTCACTATGGTAGAGGAGATAGCAGCAGTCTGAGGACTACTAAGAAGGTGAACGGTTTCCAAGTCAGGGGCCATGTGCTTATTTACCAGCTCTATGGGCTGCTCATACATCAGGTCTTGGGGAGACCGCAAGCCTCGGAGGATAAACTGTGCCCCTTGTTCTCTTGCATAATCTACGGTGAGCCCAGTATAATAGGCTGTTCTGATTTTAGGATCATCCCCAAAGCTGAGTTCGAGCATATCCATTCTTTCTTCCAGAGAGAAGAAATACTTCTTTTGACTATTAACGCCTATGGCCACTATAATTTCATCAAAAATACTTCTGCCACGGAGAACAATCTCCTCATGACCCTTAGTAATAGGATCAAACGAGCCTGGGAACAGCGCTATTTTCATAACTAGTGAGTAACAGGTGATAGCTAATCTTACCAAAATGTACTAAGACCATATTTGAATCGCTAATTCCCATTATAAATACTGGATGATAGCGCCTAAACTGAGCCTGTTTTCTTCATAGAAGCTCAATCCCTCTCAAAAAAACTTAGACTACTGGACCCATAGCTTCTGCTTCTAACAAAAGTAGGAAGAGAAGAGAAGTCGTATTTACTTCTGTGTTCAAGAATGAGAATACCTTCTTCTGCCAGCAATGGCTTATCCATAATTAATTGGAGTAGCCCCTCCTGACCAGGCATCTCATAAGGTGGGTCCATGAAAATGAGGTCATAGGTCTCTTTACCCTGCTTTAGAAAGGTACTTGAACGTTGTTGGAAGAGCTGTATATCCCTGATGTTAAGCTGTTTGTGTAAAGCTTTTTGCGCCCTGATACACTTTGAGTTTACATCCACAGAGTGGAGGAAGGTACAGCCACGGCTAAAGATCTCCATACTGACTATTCCGGAGCCGCTAAATAGCTCTAGCACCCTTAGTTCTTCCCATTCCACTCGCTGGTGGAGAATATTCATGAGTGCTTCTCTCACCCTGTCCGTGGTGGGTCTGACAGGTAAGCCTTTAGGGATGTGGATCTGTCTTCCTTTTAATATGCCTCCAGTAATTCTCAAGTAAAAATAATTATATATACTCAAACCTAGAAAATTCACCCACTCCCTATCAGGGGCTAATCTTGCACAGCTAAGGCGAAAAATCTTTCGCCTCTACATTAAACTTTGATCTATCCAAGTACCGTCCTTGTAGGGCTACTTTTTTGGGTAGCACTGAACTTTATAGAAGTTTCAGCCCTAGGGGCTTTTCAAACCGCCGCTATTACTTTAAACTTAGGCTTAAACTTTGACTTAATCTTATCAGGTCATTCTCCCCTTCAAAATTCCTCCACTATACTGCTAAAAACGCATAATGCCAGGGAGTATCTACATCCATTTTCCTCCCCAGGAAAGAGTGGAAAATATCCAGGGGCTTCATATTAGGAAGATCTTTTTTGAGAGAAAGGAGGGTAGGGGCATATTGATTAAACATTCCTAAGGCGTATATGGGTATGTCATGGTCAAAATGCATAATCTGAAAACTACTCCTTAAGAAGTAGTAAGCATCCATTTCTGTCCGGTATGGGTAGGCATTCATGAGATGGATATCTCCATTTTTACAAATGGTCATAATGATATAGCCCGGAAAAGCATGTAGAATAATATGATTAGGCTCTTTCTCTGCTAAAAGACGGGAAATTCTAGCATATAAAGGGGAGATGTGTTGGATACTTAGGGTTTTGAAGTATTTCTCCAGGATATGCTGAGTAGGATCTGGAAGTATGTATAAGGACCATGCATCCATGGGAGAGATCCAGCTACTCTTAATTTCTTGCTCTCCTAACTGCGGCTCTAATACGGCTCTGGCTATTTGGAGAGCTTCCCGTTCACTATGAAAAGAATTGGGGATAAGAGTAAATCTTGATTCTGCAGAGACGCATACACATTCTCCCTCATACCCACTTAATAATTCTTCTGACTCAAAAATCACCCTAAGAAAGATGTCCTCCCTCATATCCTGCTCATTTAAGAAAGACTTAGCATAAGTGATCCTATTTTCAGGAGAAATGAATACGTAGGTCAGTATGTTGGCTTGGATCATAAGATGCAGCCTACTGTTAGCCATGATGTCACTATCTGGCAGATGATGGGTATAAATGGTGGCAAAAGCCTGTGTATTCAAAATTCGGAAATTTTTATGCCTTGCAAGCAATCATTGGATATAATAGTAATTTTCTCAAAGTATTACGCATCCGTACGCTGAAAATCTTTATTTTGCCAATAGGCATATGTGAGCTGTTAGGGTAATACGCATATTGCTTGTCTATCAAAGTAAACAGGAAAACTTCAACTACGTTTATACCTAAAGGCAAACGCTTAATTTTTAATTCTATTAAACAATGAGAAAAACCCTAGTAGTCCTGTTATGCGTAGCGGGGTTGTGCCTCCAACAAGTACAGGCTCAACTTTCAGATAAACTTGTCCCTCACCTGGGATTCATGTATGAAGTCGTAAACCTACAGGGCTTTGTGCCAAGTAGTACCAATCCAGCTTTCCGTGATGACATTTCAAGGTTCTTCTACACCTTTTCTGTAGGAACATATTACGTCCTGGCCCATCAAAATGATGTGGTAAGCTTAGGCTTAGACCCCAGCTTAAACTTGGGCTTTAACTTTGAACAGAACTTCCAGGGGACAGAAACAGGGATTAACCTGGTGGTGCAAGCGCCGGTATTCCTCATGGGTAGGCTAGGAGCCTTAGCCACTAAGTATAACCAACAAAAATTTGGGATAGGAGCTGGTATAGGGGGGAATTATATATTTGTTTCTGAGGGAATACGAGATAGGAGAATATCAGGATTTGCTCCTTCAGCCGTAGCAGAAGTAACTTTCCTTTCTCGTGGAGGGCCATTAACCATTAGAGGGCATTTCACCATAGCCCCTACTGAGGAGACATATATGGACACTTCGGGTTCGGATGATTGGAGATATAATGAACTCGTTTCGTGGGGAGTAGGACTCATCTACGGATTCTAAAAGATAAAGATATACAAAATTGAAAAAGCTCTGGGTATGTGCTCAGGGCTTTTTTATGCGCTATCATTAAAGTGTTGGGCGAATAAATTCACCCCTACATGTAGCGGCGAATTCATTCGCCGGTGGGAAAGTATCCATTTGATTTAAATGGAATGATCTGTCATGCCACAGGGCCTTAAGGGAGGTATGAGGGCCATGCTGTATCTCGCGTAGATTATGCTCAAAGCCTGAAACTGATAAGTGCGATCCATTCTGGATCGATAATCACCTTTGGTGGAAACAATAATATTGGAACCTCTTTGAGATTCATGAATTTTCCGAGGCCCATCACGAAGTGATTGCACTATTATTGCCTAATCAGTAAAACAGAGTTCTGACCTAGAATAGGTCAAACAAATTTCAAAAATAATGATCTGTCATGCCGCAGGGCTTTAGGGTAGGCATTAGGGCCATGCGGC
>JBCCLI010000039.1:0-26318 GCA_039026975.1 Bacteroidota bacterium
AAACAATAATTACAATGTATTGTTGTTCATATACACATGCGAGATAGTTTTTACTTAGATAGCATTTCTATATAGCCGATAAGGTTAACATATCTAGGGACTCTATCCATTATCATTGGGGTGAATAAGAATAATTTATGGTACATGTCTGTTGATCAGCGGCTTTGGCTGCGAAGCGTACTTTTAGCCTAGGCTTAAAATTCGCTAGCTAACATGGCGTGTGAGGAATATGGCTGTTTTTGCTACCTATTAGGGAAGAGTAAATCTTTGCCTGATTGTAGCCTTAACGATCAAATTTAGAATTGTGAATCTTTATCAAAACCTTTTATGATGAAGGAAACCTACTATCGAAAAAGTTTATTAGAAAAAATTAATTCAAACATCCTTTTTTAGCACATTACAAACTAAGGTATATGGAGACTCAAAATGATGTTCTTCAGAATCCCGATTCCTTCATGCAGATCGGCGATTTTGTAGCTTCCACCTTTCTCATTTCAGCTATTTCTTTACTTGTCGTTTCTATTTTTTTGCTTGTCCAATTTAAAAGTGTGCCGCAGCGGTGGAAAATGGCCTATTTGATAGGCAGTATGATCCCCTTAATAGCTGCCCTGTTTACTGTTTTTCGGACTAATTACTGGATTACTACTATGACCAATCCTATAGAATTCAGGTTCTTTGATTGGTTTCTAACCGTCCCTCTAATGTCTTTGGTATTCTACTATCTTCTAAAGCCTTTAGGAGTAAGTAGGTGGATGGTTGCACGTCTGTTAGTCCCTACTTTATGGATGCTGGGTTTTGGTTACCTCGGAGAGGCCCTTTTTCCTGAACAGTCTGTGATGTGGGGAATTATGGGTGCTATAGGCTTCTCAGTGTTGATTGCCATTATCATAGGTGAGGGGTTCCCTAAAATATTTAGAGAGGGCGTAGACCGCTATCACAGGATAGGCTATGTAGGCTTAGCTATTTTGCTACCTATAGGATGGAGCGCGTATCCTATTGGGTATATGACAGTCCCAGGAAACCTTCTGGAAGGCCAAATTAGTGTCAATACTATTGCCATCCTTTACAACCTGGCTGACATTTTCAATAAAGCCGGATTAGCTTTGGGAGTAGCATTCATTGCCTCTAGATCCAAGACAGAATATGATGCCCCAAAGGTAGCCCCTAAGCGCAGGCCGGAAGCCTTTTCGGATAAAAAGCCTTCCAGGGCGACTGACTACTTACACACGAAAAGTAGTAATGGATTTGGAGAAGAAAATATGTTTCAATGGAATAGGCAATTTGACAGAAGAGAAGAATGAAAAAATTAATATTAGTCTGCTTTATTGGTCTACTACCTGTGGTTCATTCTTTACAAGCCCAAGATTCTCCCATAGACTTGGCTAAAGGCCTTAAAGCGTATTACACATTTACTAACCAAAGCCTGAACAGCATGGTCCCTAGCCAGGGCGCCCAACTTAAAGGTGCACAATGGATGGCCAATAGGTTCGGAAGTGAAGTATCTGCGTTTGACTTTAATGGAGTAGACCAAAACCTACTTATCCCTTATCATGATGGCCTGGACATAGATAAGCGGGATGGATATAGCATTAGTCTTTGGCTAAAACCCAGAGACAGTAATCAAGGGTGTATTCTCCTGAAAGAGGGAGACTATGGCCTGAAATGGAACGGAATGCGTGATCCACTAACAGTCTTCGATGGTCTGAATAATGGATTTCCTATGGCTAAGTTTGATGATTGGGAGTCCGCTAGATGGTATCATATTGCCCTTATCAAACAGGCAAGCACCTTATACCTCTACATTGATGGAAGGTTAGACGCTAGCTGGCCCCTTCAAGGGCCAAAGAAATCCCTCGACAAAAATCTATACATTGGGAAGCACCCCTATTTTTGGGGAGCCTTCAAGGGAGGGATAGATGATATTGCACTGTATGATAGGCCGTTAAATAGCTATGAAGTGTCTGTGCTGAGTCAAATAGAAAATATCCCACTGGAATCTTTTGCTAATGAGCCCATAGAGAAAGCGGATCTAAATGATTTCCTGGGTACATGGGAAGGGGTAATTACCCAAGAGGGTAATAAAGAAATTCCTAACTATTCTTTTACCCTGCACTTCACTAAAATTGAAGATGGCATTCTTAAAGGGTATTCACGGATTGAAGTTCCTGAGAATGATGCATTCGGGGTAACTCGTATCCAGGGGATAGTCTCGGGAAATGCCCTGAGTTTCGAAGAGATTCAGATATATAGGCAGAAGAATTACAACGGCTATAAATGGTGCCAAAAGTATGGCCAAATTATTCATGAATCTGAGAATGACAATGTGAAAGGGAAATGGTATGCAAACAACTGTCAAATGACGGGGGAGCTGTTACTGTTTAAAACCAAAAATAAATTCAATTACTACGATAACCGCTTATCCAGACAAATCTCCTTAAGCGACCTGGAGAAAATGCTTGAAGGGAAGAAGCAAGGAAAAGTAGCCTCCACCTCTTCTACCAAGCCTATCCTAGCTGCTAATAAAGAGGTAGCAAAAGCACCTCCTGTTCAAACAGTTAGCCAAAAGGAAGATACTTACTTAAAAGTAGATCTGGACCCCATAGAATTTTCCTTTAATAATTCTAATCTTACACCATCATCCATGAATTATTTGAAAGGAAAGTTAGTGCCCCTGCTGAAACAATATCCTAGTATCAAGCTGAAAATAGAAGGGTACACTGATGCAAGTGGAGATGATGACTATAATATGACCTTATCATATTTACGTGCAAAAACCATCTACCAATTCTTGGTCAGTCAAGGCGTAGGCGCATCCAGATTGAGCTACCAGGGATTTGGAGAAGCTAACCCATTGTCAAATAACACTACTATAACAGGAAGAAAACAAAATAGAAGAGTTGAATTCAAAGTAGATATTTAATCTGTCAACCTAGTAAGGGCTATTACATCAAGTCGATGCGAGGACTCCTATTTATTTCATATGAAATAGGGTCCTCGCTTCATTTTGATACTGGGCTAGCTCAATCCTTAAAGGTACTATGACCGTAGCGTGAGAATCATACGTAAGTATACAAATGATTCCGTCCTACTTAGAAAGTCTCCATAAACAGTTTGCCTTCTACAAGATGCTAGGCGATAAAACCTTTATCCAATTAAAGGAGAAAGACCTTTTCTGGCAAATTAATGAGCAGAGTAACTCCATAGCTATGATAGTTAACCACCTGTGGGGAAATATGATGTCCCGGTGGACAGATTTTCTAACCACTGATGGCGAAAAAATATGGAGGCATAGGGATGAAGAGTTTGAGGATGTGATCCACACCCGTAAAAATCTCCTTAAGAAATGGGAAGAAGGATGGGATTGCTTATTCTCTGCTATAGCTGCTGTGAATGAGGAAAATACTGATACTGTTATTTATATCCGAAATATGGGACATACTATCCCCGAAGCCTTCAACCGGCAGCTAGGTCATTATGCCTATCATACTGGACAGATAGTTTATATAGGGAAAATGATTAAAGGCCAAGCATGGAAGAGTTTATCTATTCCCAAAGGAGAATCCAAAGCATACAATTCTCACAAATTTACCCAGGAAAAGCGGAAGGCCCATTACACGGAAGAGTTTCTGGATCAGGAATGATGACCGTAGTGGTGAATTCATTCACCAGAAAGTCCTAAGTAAGGGCAAAACATTTTTTGCCCAATCCTTAGCCAAATACCTCCTCGGGTCTATTCATATCTGTCTGGAGAAGCCTAAAATATTCTCCTGTATGCCAGCCGTCTACCAAGGCATGATGCGCCTGTACACTAAAGGGAAGCAGGATTTGTCCATCAGATTTCAGGTACTTCCCCCAGGTAAGACGGGGTACAGAGTCTACTTCTGTTATATGTACAGGGTGTACAAAGCTGGTAAAATGTATCCATGGGATGCTGGAAATAAATAAGTAATCATCCCTGTGTGGATTATCCTCCAAAGAAGCTTCCTGTTTGACGGCAGCTTCAGATTCAGCAGTGTTTTGAAAAAACTGCTTAGGGTCCGGATGGTACCATGTGTCTGTAAAGGTAAAGACATTCTCCTCTGTCATAGAAGTATAAGAAGGATGTACGCTATCATGCTCTATAACCTTTTTTCCCCTAACCCGTTGGCGGAATTCCGGAATAGCATTGGCCGTCCTGGAAGCTATATAAAGAATAGCTTTAAAGATAGATAGCTCAGTTTGTTTACAGTAATCGTAAAGCAGCCTGATATCTACATTAGCGCAAATATTAAAGTGGGGATAGTCCAAGGCATTGAAGAAGCCAAAGTGCTTTTGTCGCTTCCACGTGGAAATATCAATTTCTTTCATCCGCTACATCTACATTTATGAGAATAGTCTCCTAAAAGTAAGATATTTTCTCGGCTATGTAGCGAGAACAATCTTTCTCTATATTTGCATATGCGCGTCACCCTTTTCTGCCTCTTCAACCTTTTATGCATAGGGCTTTCTGCCCAGTTATTCCCTGAGTTAGGGGCCCAGCGAGCAGGTATATCTGCTTTGACCTTTTTGAAAATAGAAGTTAGCCCCAGAGCGGCAGCACTGGGTAGTGCCAATATCTGCCTGACAGGGGATGCCTATGCTACCTACACCAATCCCGCTACTGCTGCAGAAGTAGAAACCTTCACTGCGGCTATTTCTAATACCTTTTGGGTGGCAGATATGAACTACTCTTTTGCTTCTGCCATTATGCCTAGCAGAATAGGGAATTTTGGAGTATCCGTGAGTGCCTTGAATTCTGGACCTATGGATGTGCGGACTACTTTTCAACCCTTTGGGACAGGAGAAAAGATATATGCTAACTATTACACAGCCGCTTTTACTTATTCTCAACAACTCACCCAACAATTCAGCTATGGCCTAACTGCCAAATACGTACACGAACAGCTGGCAGAATTCAGCGCTGGAACAGCTATGTTTGACCTGGCATTTTTATACCAGACTGATATCAAGGAACTGAGATTTGCCGTCATGGTACAGAGTTTTGGGCTCAACTCTGAGTTATCAGGAGATCTGGACAGAAATACGGGCTTTAATGACCTGGGATTTACCCTGGATGACTACCCTGCTCCCACTATTTTCAAACTGGGTATTTCATTTGTTCCCTACCGATCTGAAGAAAAGAACCAGTCCTTGACAGCTATGCTACAGCTGAATCATCCTAATGATAATGCGGAGAATCTGCGCTTAGGACTGGAGTATAACTATAGAGACTTACTAATGCTCAGAGCTGGGTATAAAATTAACGTGCAGGACCAGCCCAATCCTACCGCAGGGCTAGGGGTGAGAATGCGTGTAGGAAGACATCCCTTAATTATGGACTATGGGTTTGATCCTTTGCAGTTTATAGGGGTAATCCACAGAGTGGGACTAAGCTTTAGCATACATAAATCTTAGCTATGGATAGTAAGTTGATGCAGTTATTCCGTCCTGAAAAAAGAAGAGTATGGGAAATTCTTAGTGAGCAGCTAGGCGGCAAGCTAATTCTTTCTAAAGGCTTCAAAAATAAGGATGCCGTAATAGCTTCCCATAATAATTGGACAATTGTGTTGGATACCTATAAAAGTGGTAAGAAAGCGACCAGAACCCGAATTAGAGCCAATTATGTAAATCGGGATAGCTTTTATTTTAGAATTTTCAGAAGGAATGCTGCCAGTGGTATCAAAAAAATAGCAGGTATGCAGGATGTAGTCATTGGCTATCCAGCATTTGATCATGACTTTATCATTCAAGGTAATGATGAACGAAAGTTGAGAAGCTTATTTACTCCGGACAGAATCAGGCTACTCATTTCCTGGCAACCTGAGATCACCCTGGAAAATGTAGTGGATGATAGTTGGGTAACAGCCCCTTTTAGAGAAGGAAATAGCATGCTATACTTTGAAGTAGTGGGATTAATCACAGATTTAGATAGACTACATGACCTGTATGAACTGTTTGCAGAAATCCTAAACCAACTATGCCACATCGGCTCTGCCTATGAAGACGATCCCTTATTATTATGATTTCATGAGAATTTCATATTCATACATTCTGGTATTAGGTACAGCCTTCTCTCTGCTGGCTTGTAATGGATTTCTGGGAGAGGAGACTCCTACGGACTTTCTGGATGTACCCATAGCTAATAGCCGAGAGGTAGCTTATGTCCCTATTCAGCCAGTTGTCAGTGGATTCTCCAGACCCGTAGATATTATTGCAGGATGGGATGGCCTGCTATACGTAGCTGATGCAGGTACAGAAGAGATTATTGCCCTGGATCAAGCTGGAAACGAGCTAGGCAGATTTTCAGTGCCAGGGCTGGTGGCCATCACCCAGGACAGGAGGCTAGATATTATAGCGCTGGGAAGAATGGATACCACCATTAATAATAGCCCCTTAAATCTGGCAACTATTTATCGCTTAGATCTCAATAAAACAGGAGATTACGGACTGAATAATGCCCGTATTACTAATAAAGTTGTACATCCTTTTTATGTTAAGTCTGGTACACCTAACCAGCGGGATGTAGAAGTCAGCTTTACAGGGATCACCATCCTGGGAAATAACCAATACTACGTAGCAAGAAATGGGAATGCCAATTCTTCCAATCAATTTGGAGGACCGGATGATGCTATTCTCAGATTTCAGGAAGATGATGGCTTTATTTCTCCCATCTCCGTGAAGAATACATTAGGGATTACGAACAGCTTTTTCAGAAAACCTCAAGGGATTAGTAGCAAGGCGGTTCCCCCGCAGACCTTGTCAGTAAATTCCACCGGTGACTTTCTGTTTACCTCTTTAGACCCTAATAATCTACTGAAAGTCCAGCTTATCCAACGGATAGAAACTGATGGAGGAGCAGAGTTTGTAGTTCAAAACCTCATTTCAGGAGATACCAGCCGGGCTGATGGCTTTTTATATGAACCAGGTAGATTTACCCAACCTGTAGATGTGGCCATAGCAGGGGATGGAACGGGCTACCTGTTTGTAGTGGATTCAGAGACAGATTCTCTTTATCAATTCAACGGCCTGGGGCTAGAAGGCGTGAATCCGCCACCTGGCTCCCGCAGTAGCAGAAACGTACTGGTTTCTTTTGGAGGAACAGGAGATGGTCTATCTCAGTTCCGCGAGCCGGGAGGAGTAGCTTACCTGGACAGAATCGTGTATGTCGCGGATACTGGAAATGGTAGAGTCCTACGTTTTAAGCTTACTACCGACTTCGATTAGCGCCTATTCCGGCTCTTCCTGATCCGCATGTACTCACTATCACGGGGGGCCTCCTCAGTTTTCATGCTTAAGCCTATCCGCTTTCTTGGAATGTCCACAGAAACTACCCTTACCTGTACTTTTTGGTGTACTTTCACCACTTCAGAGGGATGCTTCACAAAGCGATTAGCCAATTGGCTGAGGTGAACTAGCCCATCCTGGTGTACCCCTATATCTACAAAGGCGCCAAAATCCACAATATTAGTTACGATTCCAGGTAGTACCATACCTTCTCGTAAGTCAGACATCTCCATGATACCCTCAGCAAAGGAGAATACTTCAAACTTTTCCCGAGGGTCCCTTCCAGGCTTATCTAACTCATCTATAATATCTTTCAGAGTAGGAATACCCACTCTATCCGTTACATAGTTCTTCAGAACAATTTTCTTCCTCGCCTGTGCCTGGCCCACAAGTTGGTTTACCGTAAGCCCAAGGTCTGTAGCCATGCGCTTGACTACGTCATAACTCTCCGGGTGAACGGCACTTGCATCCAGCGGATTCTTAGCATCACGAATTCTCAAGAAACCTGCTGCTTGCTGATAGGCTTTCTCTCCTAGGCGGGGTACTTTCTTTAGTTGAGCACGGGAATGGAAGGGCCCATTTTCACTTCTATAGTCCACTATATTTTGGGCTAAAGCAGGTCCCAGACCAGATACATAGGTAAGCAATTGTTTACTGGCTGTATTTACCTCTACCCCTACATTATTTACACAGCTAACCACCGTATCATCCAGACTTTTCTTTAAGGCACTCTGGTCTACATCATGCTGGTACTGCCCTACCCCTATGGATTTAGGGTCTATCTTAACTAGTTCTGCTAAGGGATCCATTAATCTCCGTCCAATAGAAACAGCTCCTCTCACTGTTACATCATGGTTTGGAAATTCTTCCCTCGCAGTAGCAGAAGCAGAATAGACAGATGCACCTGCTTCATTGACCATAATTACTTGAAGTCCCGGTATTCTCATTCCTTTCACAAGGGTTTCAGTCTCGCGGGAAGCTGTTCCATTCCCTATGGCTATAAACGTTATGCTGTGCTTATCTATCAAGTGAGAAAGGGTCTTTTCGGCTTGTAAGGACTGCTTTTGGGGAGGATGAGGGTAAATAGTAGTATTCTCCAGTAAAACCCCTTGTTCATCCAGACAAACTACTTTACATCCTGTCCGAAATCCAGGATCTAAGGCCAATACTCTTTGTTGGCCTAGAGGGGCTGCCAGCAGAAGCTGCCGTAAATTATCAGCAAATACCTGTATGGCCTCTTCATCTGCCTTGTCCTTAGAAGCTATCCTAACTTCTGTTTCCATAGAGGGGCCCATAAGCCTTTTATAGCAGTCCTCTATAGCTAGGTCTACTTGCTGGGTGCTAGGACTATTCCCTTGGAGAAATTGCCTTTGCATCAGGTAGATAGCATCTCCTACTTCTGGCTTGATTCCCAGTGAGAGTATGAGTTCTTTTTCCCCTCTTCTTAAAGCAAGTAACCTGTGGGAAGGGATTTTATGGATAGGCTCAGAAAACGTGAAGTAGTCTTTGTACTTAGCTCCTTCCGCTTCTTTAGCCTTTATCACCTTACTGGTGATGATAGCTTGCTTTGTATACAGAGAGCGCATCTTTTTCCGTACTTCCGCATCCTCATTGACCCACTCTGCTATGATATCCCTAGCACCTTTCAGTGCTTCTTCCTGGTTATGAACCTCTTTTTCAGAATTAATGTAAGCGGAAGCCGCTAGCTCGGGATCTGTTTGGGGTTTCTGCTCAAAAATAAGCTTTGCCAAAGGCTCAAGGCCTTTTTCTTTGGCTATAGTAGCCCTGGTGCGCCTTTTAGGCCTATAGGGGAGGTAGATATCTTCTAACTGGGATAAATGATCAGCTTCATTCACAGCTTTTAATAGCTCATCTGTTAAGAGATCTCTTTCTCCCAGGCTTTTAAGAATGGCTCCTCTTCTTTTATCCAACTGGGCTAATTGTTCAGCCCTGTCTCGTATGTTTGTTATTTGGACTTCATCCAGGCTTCCCGTTACTTCCTTCCTATACCTGGAAATGAAAGGGACAGTGGCTCCTTCTTCTAATAACTTTATAGTAGCCTCTATTTGCCTGGTAGAAACGCCCAACTCACGGGCAATAATGTTTGCGTATGTATTAGCCATAAGCCTTCTAGCATTTGGATTGCAAATATAGAATAGCTTTAGGAATTCACTTCAACAAACAAACACAAAAAATCATTCTACCTACTCGTAGACTTTTGTCATTCTCATATTGCAAAGATTAAATAGTCATTGAGCTACAAAGTACGATTCGAATAAGAATTTCGTTTATTGTATAAACCGGTCTATACCTTTGCTTAACCTGTTAACATCTACCCTATGAGAAGCTTCTTCTGTATGCTGGCATTAAGCTGCTTTAGCACGCTATGCATAGGTCAGGAAACCTTCTACTCCACTAACCAGAGTGGAGATCATCAGTGGAATAACCCATCTAATTGGGCGCTAGATCCTGCGGGTACCATTCCAGCTTCCACGCCCCCCAGTCCTACAGACAATGTTGTTATTAGTGATTCCATCTTCCATGACGCAGGTCTTAACTATGTACATTTTGGGGATATTCTGATTGAAGATGATGCTGTATACCATGTGTTTACAGGTGATGGAGTAAGTCAGCCCTATATATATGCTGGCGGTAATTTTGAGGTAATAGGAAGCTTAATAACAAGTAGTGATTTTGAGCATCAAGCACCTGGTTCTCAAGGTTCCGGTGCATTAAGATTTAGAGATCCTGCCCGTTTCACTATTGGGGATGATCTCATCTTAAACGGTCAGGCTAAGTTAATTTTGGATAATGATTCCTGTGGGGATGGATTCACTTTTGATGATCTGTACATGCGGGGGTCCGCGCCGAGGGTTTGTGGACAGGGGCGCTTAATCATCCCTCACCAGGTAAGGGTATGGGATGATGGAGGGAATGAACTCACCACGGAGGTCCCTAATGGTACTACTCCTCCAGACTTGACTGGAGCTGCTGTCTCTCAGCTAAAAATACAACTATGTGAAGGATTCAAATTTTTCAATGATCAGAAGACCTGTCAGGCTGATACTAATGAAATAGTGGAAGGCGAAGGAGATGATACTCTTCCCATAGAGTTAGCGTCCTTTAATGTAGAAGTAGATAATGGACAGGTACTACTTTCCTGGGTCACTGCTTCTGAAACACAGAATGACTTTTTCACTGTAGAAAGATCACTAGATGGGTCTACCTTCTCCGAGGCAGGGCGCATGCGCGGAGCAGGAAACAGTAACGCTCCGCTAGCCTATCAATTTACAGACTTCCAACCACCTAACGGCCAAATTTTTTACCGGCTTAGACAGACAGATTTTGATGGTGCTTCCTCTTTATCCAGAATGGCTTCAGTATGGATTCGTAATCAGGGAACCCTCCCTCTTATTTTTCCTAACCCTAATGCGGGATATGCCCAGCTGACCCTACCAGCCGCTTCTACTCCTTCTCCTACTGTTTGGTGGGAGCTGTATGACTTACAAAGCAGGAAAGTAGCAGCCGGGGTTCCTAGTTCAGAAAGTATTTCCAGGGGCATCATTCCTATTGAAGCGGAAAATCCTCCAGGCACATACTTACTCATTCTTTTTTGTGATGGTAAAAGGTATCATTCCAGAATGCTAATCCACTAGTCTATTCCACTTACTCCATTTTCTTTGCCTTTTACCCTTCAGAGGGTGAATATTAATGACTAGCCCCCATATATAATCCAATAATTCTTATATTAATGGAGGGAAATAATTGGTAGGTTTAACTATAACAGCTTAACCTGACCTCCTTTATTGCTCATTTTCAACCACACATTCATGATCAAGAACTTCTACCTACTTTTGCTTTTGTGTATGCCATCTTTCGCCTGTACTTATGCTCAAGGAAATGAGACCTTCTACTCTACTAACTTAGGGGGTGATAACCTCTGGACTAATGCTGCTAATTGGGCCTTAGATCCAGCTGGAACTATACCCGCGGGTAATCCCCCGGGAATAACAGATAATGTAGTTATCAGAGATTCTGTCAGGCATAATGTAAATTCCGGCTATATACACTATGGGGATATTACGATAGAAGAATCCGGCATCTACTCTATTTTCACGACCAACCTTAAAACAGATCCCTATTTTTTTGCAGGAGAACGGATGGAGGTATTTGGGCTACTCAGAACCAGTAGTGATTTTGAGCATCAGCTTCCAAGACGTCTTTCTTCTTCTATACAAGGGACAAATGATGGTACCCTTACGTTTTTCGAAACAGCAGTATTGAGGATAGGGGATGATTTAATCCTCAATGGAGAAGGATTTACTGTCTTTGATAATTTTGCTTGTGGAGATGGGTCCACTGTAGATGACCTGTATGTGAAAGGATGGGGAAATGGCCTTAGTATTTCAGGGAAAGGAGTATTTGTAGTTCCTGATGCTATCAGGGTGTGGGACACAGATAATCCTACAAGTGAAGTAGAACTCTCTGGTCAACCCTACATAAATACGCTAGAGGAGCAAGTAGCAGTAGGCTTTGTTCTCCTTCCGCAGGGAGCTGTAACAGACTGCTCTGCCTTACAACCTTTACCAGTAGAGCTTACCCACTTTGGGGCAGAAATAGACAAGGAAGCGGTTAAACTTAGTTGGGTCACTGCCTCAGAGACACAAAATGATCACTTCTTATTAGAGAAGGCCAATCCCTCAGGCGATTTTGATCCACTCGCAAGGCTAGAAGGAAACGGTACTACTTCTGCTGCTTCTTATTACGAGTTTATAGATATGGCTCCTTCCATTGGAAGAAATCTCTACCGACTGAAACAG
Source organism: Bacteroidota bacterium (assembly GCA_039026975.1). Taxonomy (GTDB): domain Bacteria; phylum Bacteroidota; class Bacteroidia; order J057; family J057; genus JBCBKZ01. Next base: position 12,123 of record JBCCLI010000039.1, read on the forward strand.
GTAGATATAGATGGTGCATTCTCTTACTCAAATATAGTTTCTGCTTCCTTCCAAATTAGTACCCCTGGCATAAGTGTATTTCCTCATCCTGTTCAGGGAAGTGCTCAGGTGGATGTAATAGGTTTTCCCATCAGCCAGCAGGTAACCATCAGGGTGGAAAATCTACTGGGCCAAATCATTATGGAACAGTTAGTTGAAGTGGACAGGAGTGGGGCTGCTACCCTATCTGTTAATAGTAACTTGAGGGCTGGAACTTACCTAATTAAAGCCCATAGTCAAGCTGTTCACTTAAGTAGAAAATTCATGGTCTACTAATCTAGTAAAGGACTGTAAGGCGTTTTCTTTATCGGAAATTTCCTACTACTTTTATGGCCATTCTGATGCTATTATCAGCCTCAAGGTGGCCATTTTCATTATGAATCAAGTAACAATCTCCTTTATCTTCATTCTTCTCATCTTCCTTCCTCTGGCTGGTATTCCATTCATCGTAGGTCTTCAAAAAGAAAGTGGGAAGTATATAGCGCTTGGGATTGGACTCATATCTCTCATCTTATCTTTGCTACTGTACGCCAATTATGACGTAGCTGTTTCTCCAGAAACAGGCTATGCGTTTATGCAAAGCGTAGACTGGATAAGTACCGCTGAATTTAATATTAAGTTTAGCATAGGCCTAGATGGTATCTCCGTATACCTTTTCTTACTCTCAGTAGTCATTTTCCCGCTTCTGGTGATTTACTCCTGGAATAAGGTTCACACCCAAGAGAAGACTTTTTACTGTATGCTACTAATGATACAGACGGGCATATTAGGCTTCTTTGTATCTCTGGACTTACTGCTATTCTATGTCTTCTTTGAGTTGGTGTTAATCCCTTCCTACTTTTTCATTGGTATTTGGGGAGGCGCCCAAAAAGAAGAAGGTGCCTTACGATTTTTTTTATACACACTCGCAGGTTCACTTCTGATGCTGGTGGCTATCATGTATATGGGATTAGAAGCTGGAGGCGGCATGTTTATTACGGATTACTTCCAGATTATGCGTACGGACTTTGGGCCTACGGCAGAAACTTGGCTTTTCCTGGCCTTTATGGTGGCTTTTGCTATTAAGGTTCCACTATTTCCCTTACATACCTGGCAGCCTATTACGTATTCTCAAGCACCTATAACGGCAGCTATTATCCTTTCTGCTATTCTCTCGAAGATGGGTACTTATGGGATCCTTCGATTTGCCGTAGGTATGTTCCCGGAGACGGCTGTTACTACGGCTCCTATCATTAGTCTGCTTGCGCTCATCAGCATTATCTATGGAGCCATCATGGCTATTGTTCAGACAGACCTTAGAAAACTTATCGCATACTCTTCTATCTCCCACCTTGGATTTATTATTCTGGGCATATTCTCATTCTCTAAATTAGCGCTAAGCGGAGCTGTTCTGCATATGGTAGGACATGGGCTTTCTACAGCCGCTATGTTTATGCTAGCAGGTATCTTATATGAACGCTATGGTACTTATGAAATAGAAAAGTTCTCAGGGGTGGCTAAGTCTCTCCCAAAGATGGCAGTAATCTTTCTGATAACCCTGTTAGCGTCTGTAGGTCTACCGGGGCTAAGTGGGTTTATAGGTGAATTTATGATTCTGGTGGGAGCCTATGATTCCACAGTAATAGGAGGCGCCTTTGCAGTTTTAGCGGCTATCTCTGTTATCCTGGCAGCCGTGTACTTACTTAATATGTTCAGAAAGATCATGTTTGGGGTTGCACGAGCAGAAGACACTGCGGCTGACCTTAATAGAGGAGAAACCGGTATCCTTATACCGCTTATAATTGGGATGTTTTGGATAGGGCTGAACGCTACTGCTTACTTAAATAGGATAAACCCTGACACTGATTCCTTCATTGAGAAGATTGAAGAAAAATTAGGGATGCTTAATACTCAAGAAGAAGGTGACTATATATGTGAAGCTGACTCCTCGGGCTTATAGCTGGTTACCCTTGATGAGAAATAAAAAGTTAGACTTCAGAAACTCCCCTCTTTCCCACTTAGGCCTGCTATCATCTCTCAGCCTATTAAACATATGGGCCCCTTCCATCATAACAAAAAGCATATCTAGCGCTTTTTCAGGATCTTTGATGTCTATGACATTATGAGATAGCGCATGTTTAAGTTCACTTAACATGGCTTCTCTTAGCTCATTGTACACTTTCTTGAATCTCCTGGAAATATCATTATTCCGAAGACTGAGTGCGAAGCTGTCAAAAAACACACTGTCATCTATAACTCCATTCCAGTCTGTCCCAAAAGTATAGTTGAGAAGCTGGTCAAAACGTTCTTCAGGATCTTCTATGCTTTGTAAACTGGGGAATATACCAGTCCGGTAAGTGGAGAGGATGGATTCCACCAATTCAATAACCATATCTTCCTTAGTGGAAAAATAGTGTATGAGAAGGCTTGGATTCACATCCATGCTTTTAGCTATCTTAGCAATAGAGGCACCTTCAAACCCTTCTTGAGTCAAGACTTCATAGAAGTGTGAGAGTATCTCTTTTTTACGTACGTCGGCTTTACTCTTTCTACCCATGCTGGCAATTTGGCTTATGAGACTTCTTTATAATCAGACTACAGAACCAATGCCGGCATAGTAATATCCGGGGAACTAGGCTTGTGGTTTGAAGAAGTATAAACTAGCTGTTTTTCAGGAAATATAATCACCTGTAAGATTCCAGTCAAGAAAAGTTCGATTTTGGCCTTACAGGGAAATATTATTTTTCCAAAAGAATGAAAAATACAATCCTTACAAGTCTTGATTTTTATAAACTTCAGCTTATCAATCAAATAGGACTCGTGAAATAGAAATATAGTCATTTCTCACTTTATCCTAAAAACAACCAAATAATAAGCTGAAAATTTTATTTTTACTGTTGTGCTAGCGCAAATTCACAATCTTTTAGCTTAAATAGACCATACAACACGCTGGAATGAAATCAATCTTGAAAATTCTCTATCTTTTTATTGCTGTTACGCTATTCTCCCCTATCCTTTTACTTAGTCAGCTTTCAGTTCCTCCCATTTTCTCTGATCATATGGTTCTCCAACAGGAAAGTATGGTCAGCATTTGGGGAATGGCTACTCCAGAGTCTAAGGTGATCTTAAAGGGTAATTGGCCTAAGGCTAAGCTAACCATAAAGTCTGATGACAAGGGGAAGTGGAGGGCAAGTATACCCAGTCCTGCTGCTGGTGGTCCTTATCAGCTAACCATCAAAAATGAAGAATCAGAGCTATTATTTCAAGATATCCTTTTTGGAGAAGTTTGGCTCTGTTCCGGCCAGTCTAATATGAATTGGTCAGTCAAAAAGACCCTAACCGGAGAAAAAGCCATAGCAGCAGGGGAACATCCCCAGATCAGGGTATTTACAGTAGAAAGATCCCTAAAGGACGCCCCTGTTAAACATTTTTCCGGTAGCTGGGAAAAGGCAAGTCAGGAAACAGTACCAGAATTTACCGCTGTAGGCTACTACTTTGCCCTTCAGCTTCAGGAAAAGCTGAATGTACCGGTAGGCATCATACATAGCAGCTGGGGAGGAAGTGCCGTGGAAGCTTGGATTCCTCCTTCCAGGCTCGTGCAGCTACCTGTATTTACGAGTGATACCTCTGCTTACTTAAGCATGCGCACAGAAAAAAGAGATCAGACTAGTCCCTCCCTCCTATTTAATGGCATGCTATATCCTCTTATCCCATTTGATATTAAGGGAGTCCTTTGGTACCAGGGAGAGGCCAATGTAGGTCATGCACAGCTTTATCAAAAACTCTTTCCCCTTATGGTTAGGAGTTGGCGGGAGACCTGGAATATAGGTGATTTCCCCTTTTACTATGTTCAGATTGCCCCATTTCAATATCCTAAACGAGAAGAATCAGCAGCAGCTGAACTAAGAGAAGCCCAGTGGAAAAATCAAAAGATTAGAAATGCTGGCATGGTGGTAACTATGGATGCAGGTGATCCTACTAACATTCACCCTAAAGACAAGATGACAGTAGCTAAACGCCTGGCTAATATGGCCTTAGGGGATACCTATAATATAAATGATATCTCATTCCAAAGCCCATCTTATATATTCATGAAAAAAGAAGGAGATGCTATTAGGCTATACTTTGAACACACTTATGGCTCCCTAAAGTCTGTAGGAGAAAGTCTGACAGATTTCGAGATAGCAGGAGAAGATAAGGTCTATAAACCAGCTAAGGCCATTATAGAGGGGGAAACTGTACTAGTCAGCCACCCAGATATTCCTGAGCCAGCTATGGTAAGGTATGGATGGGAAAATGCAGCATCTCCTACTCTCATGAATGCAGCTGACCTCCCAGCATCATCCTTTAGGACACAAAATTAATCATACTACCTATTGGACACCTTGCTCGTGTTCCATAAGATAAGGGAGTAAAATCATACTCAGACTTACTGGAACCATGATATAATACACAAAGGGGAGTGCATTCAAATAGTAGAAAACGCTCAGGTAAATCTTAAGAGAAAGCATAAGAAATAAGGTATGACTCATCCGTAGCTTTTTCTTGAGAAATACAAGTCCCATCAGGGCCACTACTGCTATACTCAGGATGAGTTGAGTGCGCTGAATAGCTGCTAACCTAGCTACTACTTCTCCAGGCCAAAGATCAAAGAAATAAACCCCTAAGCCTGTACCCCAAGTCAGAATGAGGGGCTTCCCACTTTCATGGTACCAGCCTTCAAAGGTCCAGGCTGTATTAGTTACGAGTTGGTGATGAGCAAGGCCTTGAGAAATAATACTTGGATTAGGGAGAAGAAAAGGGATCACGTATAACAGGAGTACCCCTACGCCAGCCAGCCCGGCTACCCATAAAGCGGGCTTCAAGCCTTCCCGCTTCCATATCACCCCTAACCACAGGGGCACCCAAAAAACTAGAGAATAACGAGATAAAAGACACAGAAGTAGCCCTAAGGCCCTCATATATACAGATTGAGAGCTTAAACTAAGGCATAGTAACATATAGTAAGCCATGATCATAGGCTCTACTGTGTGGCCAAATATGGTATCCATGTAGAACATCATATTCCCATATAAGAGGGCAGGTAAGCTGGCACAGATTACTTTCCAAATCACAGGTAGGCTCAGATGGCTGATCCTGTAGGCAAACATAAGACTGACCAAGGTGTATAGCCCAAAGGGTAACCACCTATGATCTACTCCCAAGCTGTCTGTTATGATAAAAGGCCCCCAATGAAGCGGCATATAGGGAGAAAACATCTCATACCCAAACTCAGTGATAGGCTGATAAGGCGTAACCCCCTCTACAAAAAACCGCCTCAGCATTACTTCTATTTGAGGAATAATATCAGACTGCGCTACTTCTATAGGGTACTTTTCAAAAATAATCATCAATTCAGGTATCCTTAAACACATCAAGATACCTGTGAGTGCCATTAAAATGAGCGGAAAATAGAAGGGTTCCCGAATGCAGATTTTATCAGATTTAGTCAAATGTAGAAAGGGCAGTACGCCTATCACTAAAGAAATCAAACAGAGGTAAATAGGGTTATGCTCTCCTACCCACTCATGTTTTCTCCAAAAGCTAATAAGCCCCAGTTCCAAAATAAATAACAGGAGATAGCCTAGCTTAATAAGATTTGAGAGGTAATTTCGCATGATGATGGGCTAAATTTAGCCAATTTCCTATCTTATCCACGAAATTAACAGAAGACTAATCGGCTGTATGCAAGCATTCCTCAGGCTGATGAGGCCTTACCAGTATGTGAAAAACACCTTTATTTTCCTTCCAGCCTTTTTTGCCTTGCGCATTTTAGAAAAAGACGTGTTCTGGAAGACTATGGGGGTTTTTATTGCTTTTTCCCTGATGGCCAGTGCCGTTTACATCCTGAATGATGCAGTGGATGTGGAAGAAGATAAGCTCCACCCAGAGAAAAAACTCAGGCCCCTGGCCTCTGGAAAAGTATCTCTTTCTTCTGCCTATACCCTCATGGTGGGCTTAATTCTCACCAGCGTAGTCATGCTATTCTTCCTGGATACACAAGCCCTAATTTATACAGGAGTCTATCTCTTTATGAACATCTTGTATACTTACAGGCTGAAACAAGTGCCAGTTCTTGACTTGTTCATCATAGCCATGGGCTTTGAAATCAGGATCTTATTAGGGGGAGAGGCCGGAGATATACCCTTGACCATGTGGATTATCATTATGACCTACCTACTGGCCCTCTTCTTGGGCTTGGCCAAGAGGAGGGATGATGTACTATTGGCTGCAAAGGGGGCTAAAGTCAGAAAATCTATCAAGGGGTATAACCTGGAATTTATAAATGGAGGGATGATGATTATGGCCTCAGTGCTGATAGTCTCCTATATATCTTATACCGTTTCCAAGGATATTCAGATAAAATTTGACAGTGAATACCTCTACATCACCGTCCTGTTTGTGATTATGGGAATTTTCAGATATATGCAGATTACCTTTGTAGAAAAGCGGAGTGGAAATCCCTCTAAAATTCTGCTCACAGATCCTTTTCTCCAATTAACCATCCTGGCATGGATTATCACCTTTATTATACTTATTTACTGAGAATGACCTGGGAAATAGAAGTTATTTAGCATAGAACTATGGCCCTCCTGCTCATGGGATATATCAGTATCCAGTCTTCTAAGCATCAAGTTATCCAGGGTAAAATGCTCAGGCTCAGAGAAGGTGTACAGCCGGATCAGGTTACCTGATTTCTGGAGTACAGTTCGGAATTCTCCCCTTACCCAATCCCCCTGTATTTCCGTAGAAAACTTCATTTCCAGGGGCTTCTGTTCTACCAGCAGCTCTTTATCAAACTGTTCATATATAATGGCAGGCAAGTAGTCTGAGTCTCGATCTATTTTTATCCAAAAAGAAATTTCTATAGGCAGTTCGATAGTATCTGCTTCAAAGGTTTTTTCTAAAAAGGTTACTCGCTTCTTATGACCTCTCAGGACTCTCCCTCCTAAGGGGTAAGGCGCATCCCCATAAGTATCAAAGTGATAAGGAGTGTCAGTGATACCATCTGGTTTAGGGAGACCAAGGGAATCCTTGGTAGCTACATAGGCACTCATGTGTACTTCGCCATCACGGCTAAGTTGGTTAAGATCTAACCTCCCAAAATGCATCCCTCCTACAGTAGTTATGCTATCTGACATTCTGATCAAGCGAGATTCATTCTCTGAGAATTCCTCAAAAGCATACATCAATAAGACAGGTCTATCATCCGGAAGATCATTTAGATATGCTTTCTGGATTAAAGGATCAGATAATAGCTGAATGATCTTTTTAGCTGGACTTAGAGGTGCCCTGGCCACCAGGGTATTAATCATAGGGAGACCTGTCTGCCATGAGAGGGCCATGGAAAGGCGAGTAGAATGGTAAGAGGTAATGCTAAACTTCTCCGTACCAAAATGGTAAAAGGGAAGTGCCAGGATAGCCTGAAAATCTGATACCTGATGTCCCTGCTCTGCAAGGATCTGCTTGAAATCTGTTTGCCATTCAGGTATGACGTGAGGAATAGAATTACTCCTGATATGGGTACTTTTTTCTTCCAGGGGAAGACCACTTTCTACAAACCACAGTCCACTAGCGAAAACAATTAATGCCATCCCAGGAATATGTTTACCTACTTTATGGGGTAAGGCTAGGCGCCACTTTCTATATCCGCCATACAAGTAAAAGGCTACTAAGCAGCAGAATACATAATAGAATGGCCATGCTAACCTCCCCTGGGAGCGAAACTGCCTGATAAAGGCCAAAGAATCTAATATGTCAGGGAACCATTTAAAAGGGAAGCCCATAGCCCAAATGAGTAATAGGGTAACTGCCCAGGTGGAGGTTCTCAAACTTTCCGGAAGCACGGGAATGAATATATGCCGCCCCTGTTTCCTAACACCTTTTCCTATCATTCTGAACGTAATCCCTACTAATCCAGCCAGCCCCGTAAATCCTACATAAGCTACGCCCTCCCACATAGCCCAAAGCTCCCATTCCGGAGGTTTAATCTGAACCAGACTATCCCAGAAACTAAACATAGGTTCATGTGCAGGAAAAAAGATTTGGCTGAAGCTACTGGTAAATAAAAGGAAGCCATATGGATAATACACAAAATCATTTGCCCCGCTAAAGGTGATCCACTCTACGCCCTTTAAACAAAGAATAGGTAAGACGCCCAATAGCAGATTCATACCGTAAAACTTGATTCTCTCTTTCTTTCCCCATCCAAACTGTAAAAAATGGAGCAGGGTATAAGCATATAAAAATCCCCCACCTATTAGTCCGTAATAAGGATGTATCATGGAAAACAGAAAAACTACCAGGAAAAAGGCTATTCTTTTCCAGCTCATGCTTCCCTTCTCAAATAGGCGGAGAACCAGGTACCATACCATAGGTACATAACATACATAAGAGAGCGTTAAATGACCGGTAAGTCGTTCTACCTGAGGAGAGAGGAAGGTGATCAGCCAGCTTATAAGCACAGCATACTCAGGTGGGAGTAAACTTCTCCTTAGAATGAGATACAGGAATATGGCACAGGGAAAAAAAGCCAGTAGGATAGAAAGCTGAATAATAGCAGGGGTGTGAGCAGAAATATCTACAATATGCAGAGAAATACCTCTAAGTATGAGGGAGAATAGTGGATTTACATCATCATAAAACAAGTGATTTCCATACGGATAACTAAAGCCCGTATGGGTCATTCCTTCCGGTACATACTTAACAAAATAGGAGGCTGAAAAGATGATATTCAGCCCATCCCCAGAAGTAGCAAATAAATACTTATCTGGCTGGTAAAGAACAGGCCCAAACCAGCTGTGAAGTGAAAAAAAGGTCAGCATAACCAGTACAGCTATCCATAGGTATTCCCATGGTCTATCTGATACAGGAATGAGTCTTTGTGAGCCGGAGATCATATCATAGGGTTTCAGGGGAGGATGTCATCATCCCTTGCCTGGGCTATTCTCAAAATATCATGGAATATCAGAAAATAATCCTAATGCTAAAACCCCATCACGGGATTAAGAAAGTCCTACTACTATGGCAATGATCCCTACAATGACACAGTAAATACTGAAATAGTGCAGTTTTCCCTTCTTCACAATCTTGAGCATGGCTGTACAAGCAAACAAGCCAGAAAGGAAAGAAGCTAAAAAACCAGCTATGGATATATCAGCAGGCAGAGACCATAAACTAGGATCCTCAATAATGTCCTTAGTATCTAGTAAGGCCTGCCCAAAAATGGGAATTAACACCATGAGGAAAGAAAACTTAGCTGCCTGCTCCTTATCTATCCCCATGAGTAAGGCGGTAGCAATGGTAGACCCAGAGCGTGAGATTCCCGGCATAATGGCCAGCATCTGTGCTAGCCCTATCACAAGGGCGTGCCCTCCTTTGAGGACTTTGGTTTCTTTAGGCTTAACCTGGGTAGTGAGAAACAGAAGGGCCGCAGTAACCAGTAACATAGCTCCCACTAATACAATATTCCCCCCAAAAAGAGCTTCTACATGGTCTTTAAACATAAGGCCTACTATGGCTACAGGTACCGCAGAAATAAGTAAGTTCACTGCATACCTGGTAGCAAAATTATATTCGAACTTGAACAGGCCCTGAAAAATCTTAGCTATATCCTTATGAAAAACAATGACAGAACTCAGAGCTGTAGCCACATGAACAAGAATGGTAAAGTCTATTCCTACCTCTTGGGTACCGAGCAGTGCTTTTCCTAGTTCTATATGTCCACTACTACTAACTGGAAGGAATTCTGTTAGCCCCTGTACAATTCCAAGGATAATAGAATCAATAATATCAATATCCATAATGGTTAAGAAAGATGTTTTCGATCAAAAGAAGATTATAACGTTCATTAGTATTTAAGGGTGAACGCAAGGGAGAAAAGGAGTTAACCTAGATATACAAGGGAGCTGTAGAAGAAGAATTAAGACTCCGTGGGCTTTATCACGGGAGCTGGCTTATACATGATGGCATAAATGATTTCTAAAAACCCTACTATGACTACGATAGGAGCTACATATAAAGAAATAGAAAACTGGGTGGCATCCACAAATTCATCTAATGACATTAAAAAAAACCCAAGCCCAATAATGAGAACACCTACAATCAGCAGGATATAATTCATTCTGGTAAAAGGTAGCACTACTTCCTTATTAGGTACATTAGATGGGCTGGAAACAGGCTTGACAGCTTTAGGGCTTACCTGCTTATTTGCCTGACTTTTGGCAACCGCTTTTACTTTTTTGATCGGTTTTTTAGGGGATGATTTTCCTTTACGGGTAGGTTTTTTAGCTGCCATAATTACATTAATTCATCGAGTTTCTTGTTCAAATACCTATTCACTGCCAGGAAACTGCCAACGAATCCTAATAGGGCACCAAATAAGATAATTCCACTTAATAATCCAATCAATTCACCCCCTATCGTTATTCCTTCCATAAGTCCTGAAGAAGTAAGACGGGACTGGATAATATAGAAAGTGCTTATCAATAGAATAGCTGCCAAAATCCCTGAAATACCTCCCTGGATAGAGCCATTTAACAAAAATGGCTTTCGTATAAAGGCCTGAGTAGCTCCTATTAGCTGCATAGTCCTGATATTAAGCCTCTTAGCGAATATAGCCAACCTAATGGTGCCAAAAATCAAGTAGAATGCTAACGCCATGAGTACAAAGGAAAGAAAAATCACAATGATGGTTACCGCACCTATGTTTTTCTTGACCACTGCTACCATCTCCCCTGGGTACTCCACTTCAGCTACTACCAGATGGCTTTCTAGCTCCTGCTTAATCCTATCCAGACTGTCAACACGAATAAAATCAGGTTTCAAAGAAACATTAATGGAATTCAATAAAGGATTTACCCCATCCATGATTTCCATGAAATTTTCATTAGTTCTGCTAATGAGAATTTCCCCTGCTTCCTCTTTAGATACATACCTGAAGTTGCTGACATATGGTTTCTGCTCCAGCTTACTGATAAAATCTTCACTCCCCCCTTCAGATAAGCCATCATGCAGGAATACCTTCATCACGATAGATTCCTGGGCGTAGTTAGCAAAGGCATTTCCAAAAATGACAATGGAAGCGAAAACCCCTATAAAAAACAGGACAAAGGAGATGCTGATCATAGAAGTGATGTAAGAACTTCTAGACCTCCTTTTCAGGTAATTAAATGAACTATATAATTCGTTCAGTTTTTTCATCCAGCGCAAATATACTATGGCCGATTACAAAAAAATATTTCTTTTCATCAATGGACATCCTATTTACCCCATCATGAGAATTCTCTCTTTGAATGGATATTACACCCGTTTTCTGGAAGCGTTCAGATCTAAGGGGGAAAATACTTTAGCGGGAAGTAGTATCAGTGAAAGCGTAAAATCTTACTTTCATAACGTAAAAAGCCCCTCCAACATATGGAAGGGCGGCTCATCATCATATTTTTTTCAAAAAATATTAGGCTTCATCGTGTACCACCTGCTGTGGGAACGGGATTTCTATACCTGCAGCATCTAACGCATTCTTCACATCCTCAGTTACCCCGAAGTACACATCCCAATAATTAGCTACTGTGGCATAAGGTCTTACAGCTAAATTCACTGAGCTGTCAGCTAGTTCAGCTACTGAAACGGAGGGCTCAGGAGTATCCATCACTTTAGGATTATCTTTCATAGCCTTGAGAATGACTTCCCTTGCCTGTTGGATGTTAGCATCATAGCTTATCCCTACTGTAAGGTCCACCCTAAGCTGATTTTCCGTGCTGTAATTAACCATGCTATCACTAATCATAGCCCCATTTGGTACAATGACCAACTTATTATCAGGGCTGGTTAACTCCGTAACAAACACACTGATGCTATTTACTACCCCTATTACTCCTTGTGCCTCTACTAAGTCTCCAATTTTAAAGGGCTTGAAAACTAGGATCATCACCCCTCCCGCAAAGTTGGAAAGGCTTCCCTGAAGGGCCAGGCCTATGGCTAGGCCGGCAGCTCCCAGAAGAGCTATAAAAGAAGTGGTTTTCACTCCTATCATAGAAGCGGCACTAATAAGCAGTAAAACCTTTAAAGTGACACCCACCAGATCCCCAAGAAACTTTCTAAGGGTAATGTCCATGTTTCTGGATTCCAGTATATTAGCTATCAAACGAGTAATTCTACCGATAATCCAAAAACCAATAATCAGAGTAAGAATGGCCATGAGGAACTTAGGCGCATACGCTACTGTCATTTCAGCTCCCTGATTTATGATGTTATTGATATTTGCTGTGTCCATACGTATGTAAGTGGAAAATGGGGGTTAGACAGTTTTATGATATTCTACTACTTGTGGGAAAGGAATCTCTATTCCAGCTTCATCCAAAGCTATCTTTGATTTCTCTGTGATACCAAAGTACACATCCCAGTAGTCTGTGGGAGTAGCATATGGCCTGACAGCCAAATTCACAGAACTATCAGCTAGCTCTAACACAGATACAGTAGGAGCGGGAGTATCAAGTACTTTTTCATCTGCTTCCATTACCCTCATAATGGTGTCTCTTGCTTGCTGGATATTTGCGTCATAGCTAATCCCTATTACCAGATCTACCCGTAGTTGGCCCAGCTTAGTATAATTAGTGATGATTCCATTAGATAAAGGCCCATTAGGAATGAGAATGGTCTTGTTCTCCGGGCTGGAAACAGAGGTTACAAATAAATTAATGGCTTTCACAGAGCCAAAATGTCCTTGCGCTTCAATCAGGTCTCCTACCTTAAAGGGCTTAAAAAGAAGAATCAAAACCCCTCCAGCAAAGTTTCCTAAACTTCCCTGTAAGGCCAAGCCTATGGCCAGGCCTGCCGCACCCAGCAGCGCTACAAAGGAGGTAGTTTCTATTCCAAACATAGAAGCAACACTGATAAACAGCATCACTTTCAGCACAATATTCACTAGACTGGAAACAAAGGTTTGTAGCGCAGGATCCGTATCCCTCAGCGCTAATCCTTTTTTCACAAGATTAGTAACCCTACCTATGATCCAGAGACCTATGATCAGGGTAAGTATGGCCAGTAGTAACTTGGGGACAAACTCTACTGCCAGTGCTATGCCTCTATCCCAAAGCTCAGCAACATTTAAGTCTTCCATGGTAAATAGTAATTCAGTGTTTAGTGGTTGAAAAGGATAATGTAAGATTAATTTATCATGCTTTCTGATGAACAGAACATGACAAAGTCACGTATTCACACGCATAATTAAGTGGGAAATACCATGAATCAAAATAATGCCTATTATGAAAAGATTAGCCCTACAGATTTTTTTCAGTTTCATAAGCATGTTCATGTTTTTCCCCCTGTCTGGTCAAGAGATTCCCTACACTTGGAAACCTTCCTACCTCCCCCAGTCAGCTATCCATTCACAGGTGCCGGTACCAGCGGGATTCTTCAGAACTACCTATCCAGCACATACTTTTAGCCACTGGCTAAGAAGCCTACCAGTAGATACCACTGACTCTGTGGTTCATCTATTTAATGGGGAAAGAAAAAGGAATCAACAAGCTCATGCCTACATTCTGGATATACCAGTAGGAAGTAGGGATCTCCAGCAGTGTGCAGATGCTGTGATGAGGCTAAAAGCAGAATACCAATTCAGCCAAAACATGCAGGAAGCCATTCATTTTACCTTCACCAATGGAGAACAAGCCACCTACACCTCATGGGAGGCCGGCTACCGCCCTAAGATTTCTGGCAATAGGATAAGCTGGCAGAAAACGGCCAAGCCTGATGGCAGCTATAAGAATTTCCTCCGCTACATGAATATCGTATTTTCCTATGCCGGAACCTGGTCATTCAGCCAAGAGTGTAGCCCTATCCCTCTTTCAGAGGCAAAAATAGGAGATATCTTCATACAGGGTGGATTTCCAGGGCATGCAGTCATCATAGTAGATGAAGCAGTTAATGTAAGAGGCGAAAAGATTTTTTTGCTGGCACAGAGCTATATGCCTGCCCAACAAATCCATATTCTCAAAAATCCCCAGACCCCCTCCCTAAGCCCATGGTATTCCTTTCAGGAAGCAACGCTCACTACCCCTGAGTGGTCTTTCCCAGAAGAAAGTCTTAAGAGAATTCAATGGTAGGTACCAAGAGAATTATCCTTTTTCGACCAAT
>JBCCLI010000040.1:0-26146 GCA_039026975.1 Bacteroidota bacterium
AGTAATACCCAGGTCAATGGCCTGCTCGGCAGTGAGGGTGCCTACGTCTTTATTTCTGTTGAGCCAAATGCCATTATTAGCTAATAGTTTTCTCCATCCCTCTGCTTCTTTCTTGAAGTTGTCATTCCATCTCTGGATGATTTCTATTACTTCATCTTCCAGGTCATATTGGATTCCGCCTATTCTACAGTGGCTAACAGTAAATCTCACCCCAGCCATTTTATCAAAAATATCGTACAATATTTCTCTCTCACGGAAGGTCCACATGAACATAGAGATGGCACCTGCATCCATGACCATAGTGCCTAACCACAATAAATGGGAAGAAATCCTTGCTAACTCACAGGCAAGGGTTCTAATATATTGTGCTCTTGGGGGGACTTCTATCCCTACCAGCTTTTCTACTGCCAGACAATATCCCACATTATTGGAATAGGGGGAGATGTAGTCCATCCTATCTGTGTAGGGCATAAATTCCTGGAAGGTTTTATTCTCAGCTATTTTTTCTATTCCCCTGTGAAGGTATCCCACGTCCACCACAGATTTTGTAATTCTCTCTCCATCTACCTGTAAAACAGCCCTAAGTACACCATGAGTAGCAGGATGCTGAGGGCCCAGGTTGATCACCATTTCAGTCCCTAAAGGATCATCCTCTACTTCTACAGAGGTATGCTTATCCTCCAGGCGCTTGTAGACTGCCTGCTGATGTTTTGGAAAAAAGGCAGAGTGGGTTTTTTGTAGAATACTTTCCTTAGTAGGGAATATTTCGTTGCTCATCTAGCTACTTTTTAACCTAACCAGAAAACGGATCACTTGTTAGCAAAATACATCTCAATTTGCAATTAGAAAAAGTTTATAACAAGGGAATAGCAGCTAATAGGGAGTTGCCTGAAAAGGAAGCCTTTTCATAAGGGGTTTCTGATAGATAAATAGTTCTACAACCTGCTCCTCTTCCAGCATCTACATCCGTTATTTTATCTCCTATCATCCATGAGTCTGTGAGGCTTATGCCGTGTTTAGCTGCTGCTTTTTCTATCATAAGGGAGGAAGGCTTTCTACATAGGCAGCTTGACCCGTAAGCAGGATGATGTGGGCAGAAAAAGATATCTAATATGTCAATCTCATGTGGTTTTAGGTGGAGAGTAAGATGAGTATGGAAACGGTACACATCACTTACAGTATACATTTCTCTGGCTACGCCACTTTGGTTTGTGATGATGATAAATACATAATGTTCCCGCATCTGTTGTAGAAAGGGGATGGTTTCTGCTCTAAACACTAGCTCAGAGGGTTTCCATACATACCCAGTATCTACATTGATAATGCCATCTCTATCAAGGAAAAGCGCTTTCTTTGGAGAAGGAGGTATGAAATTTATTGATGGCATAGGCCCTAATGATGTATGTAAGTGTGAAGATTATTTCCGATTTACGTAATTCGAAATTATGCTGAGAAAAATAAAAATATGTGTAATTTCACCTTCAACAAATTATAGCGTTTCGTTCAGCAAAGAATTCGTCCCGAAGCCAAGGTAGGTTCCAGATTCGTAAGAAGATCTTTATATAATGATCACAAGAAGGCAGATTCGTTCAAAAGTAATGCAGGCCGTCTATGCGTGCATTACCTCAGGGCAAAAACCGGAAGAGGTGTATGAAATCATCCTAAAAGAAATGGAAGATGAAGTAGTAAGCCTTGAACAAAAGAAAAAACTTTCCGGGGATGGCAAACTCCTGAAGTCCTTATACTATGACTCCATGAAAAATGCTGAGCAGTATGATGAGTTAATCAAGAGTAAAGCGGAAAATTGGGAATTAGAAAGAATAGCCAGGATTGACAGAATTTTGATGCACATGGCTATTTGCGAGATGCTAAACTTCGAAGAAATCCCCATAAAAGTCACCATTAATGAATACCTGGAATTAGCTAAGACCTACAGTACCCCTAAGAGTAGTAAGTTTATTAATGGCATTCTTGACAGCCTCTATAATGATTTTCGCAGAAGTGGAAAAATCATCAAAAGGGGGAGAGGACTCATTGATCATTCTGGAAATGATCCCAAATCATCACCTGATAATCATTCATCCTGATGGCGGTAGTTACCCTTATTCCGGGAGACGGTATAGGTCCCGAGATTACTGAAGCAGTTTTACATATACTTGATGCTGCAGGAGCAGAGATAGAGTTTGAGGAGCAGCAAGCAGGCCTGACAGCCTTAAGAGAAAGTGGAGACCTGATTCCCCCCTTGCTAGTAGAATCAATCAAAAAAAATAGGATCGCGCTAAAAGGCCCCCTGACTACACCAGTAGGAGAGGGATTCAGAAGCATTAATGTAACCCTCCGCCAGATGTTTGACCTATACCAAAACGTCAGACCCTGTAAATCTATCCCTGGCCTCAATAGTAAATTTTCTGATGTGGATCTTGTCCTATTCCGTGAGAATACAGAAGGTTTATATTCAGGATTTGAAATCTATGATGAGAAGAATCAAATAGCAGATGCTATCGCCAGGATTACAAGAGAAGGCTCAGAAAGGATTATAAGAGCAGCATTTGAATATGCGAGAACGCAAAAAAGAAAAAAAGTAACCATCATACACAAGGCCAATATCATGAAGCGGTCAAGTGGACTGTTTCTGAAAGTGGGGATGGAAGTAGCTGAAGGATTCCCTGATATTAAGGTGGAAGAGCGTATCATAGATAATATGAGCATGCAGTTAGTCATGTATCCTGAGCGGTATGATGTGATGGTGACCACTAACCTGTTTGGAGATATTCTTTCTGACTTGGCCGCTGGGTTAATAGGAGGCTTAGGATTAGTTCCAGGGGCTAACCTGGGAAAAGATATAGCTATTTTTGAGGCGGTACATGGAAGTGCGCCAGATATAGCAGGCCAAAACAAAGCTAACCCTTCAGCGTTTTTACAATCAGCTATCATGATGTTGAGGTATCTGAATCAGCAGGAAACAGCAGATAGGATAGAAAAAGCCTTATTCACCATATTGGCAGATCAGGAAAAAAGAACAGCAGATCTTGGGGGAAAATCAAACACTCAAGAGTTTAGTTCGTATGTAATAGATGCATTAGAATAATTAACATACTCGTATTTTTATTGTTAATTTGTATTGTAAGTCCTCTAAATGATAACATTAATTGTTGAAGAATAATCTCATTATGAAAAAGCTCATTTCCTTCTCCCTTGTAGCTCTTGCCCTGGTGGCATTTGTGGCGTGTGAACAAGCGGCTACAGAAGCATCTGCCGCTGTAGATAGCCAGGATGCGGGAGTTCCAGCTACTCCAACGGTACAAACATCAGCTGATAATACGCCTAAGTATAATCGTCCTGAGTATCAGGTGAAAGCAGAAGCACTAGCCAGAACCAATGTGGAGTTCGTATCAGAAGAATATAACTTTGGTCAGGTAACTGCAGGAGATAAAGTTCCTCACAAGTTTAAGTTCACTAACACAGGCAGTAGTGATCTGGTAATCACGAACGTGAAGCCTTCCTGCGGATGTACTACTCCTAGCTACAGTTCTGAACCCATTGCTGCTGGGGAGTCTGGGTACATAGATGTCGTATTTAATTCTGCCGGGAAAGCAGGTGTACAGAATAAGACCATCACTGTCACAGGAAATTTTGAAGGTGGGATCACAAAAGTGCTTCGTCTTACAGGAGAAATTCTTAAGAAAGAATAGGCTTTTTTACATAATTTGCAGCTACTTACTTCTTAGGCCATAGCGCTTGCCTGAAAAGTAAGTAGCTTTCTTTTTTTATAACCTAAAGAAACTACCCCTATGTTTTCAACCATTACTTTACTACAAGAGAGTGCCGGAGATGCTGCCAGCGCAGGATATATCCAAATGTTATTCTTTATTGGCATTCTCGCCATATTTTACCTGTTTTTAATCAGGCCTCAGCAAAAGAAAGCCAAACAAGAAAAAGCTTTCAGAGAAGCCCTGAAAAAAGGAGATAAGGTGGTGACCATAGGCGGTATGTATGGAAAAATTGTAGGAATGAATGAAGAGACAGCTACTATTCTGGTAGATGAAAATGTGAGAATTAAGTTTGATAAAACTGCTTTACGTGCACCCGCAGAGGCTGAAGCAGCCCCTGCTAAAAAATAAGGAAAGCATCCATTTTGCTTGAGTGGATAAAAAACCTAATAACATTTCCCAAAACTGGCGCCTTAATATCTAGGAGTCAGGTAGTAGCCGTCTGTTCCTCCTTTTTACTAGCCGTCATACTGTGGATTTTAGTTACCCTCAGTCAGACCTACACAGCAGAGTTTATTTTTCCTATCAAGCTAACAGAAGTCCCTACTAATATCCAAATAGAGACTATTTCCTCTCCTGAAGTAGTAGTAGATTTAGGGGGTACAGGGACAGATCTGATTTTTGAAGATATCAGAACCCAAAAAGATAGCCTCTCCGTTCCCTATACTGATTTTGATGAGAATGGTCATATATATGCACTCAGTCTTCAGAGAGCCCTTAGGGCCATGGTCCCTTCCCAGATCAATATTCAGGAGGTAAGGCCAGGAGACTTGTTTCTTACCTACAATAAAAAAGTTACCAAGAAAGTACCTCTTGTATCTCTGGTTAAGGTTAACCTCAGGTCTGCCTTCCAACTGGAAAATAAGCCCGTCCTCATGCCGGATAGTGTAGAAATCATTGGTAATAGCCAACAGCTGGATACCATACACCATTGGTTTACAGCAAAAGTGGAAACGCCTAGGCTAGGGGTGGAGGCATCTGAGTTAACCATCCCCATTGAGGATACCGTAAGCCGGGTGACCGTAAGCCCTAAATCAGCTACCCTATTTTTGCAGCCAAGGAGATACACTGAACAGATGATAGAAGTTCCCGTGCTGGTAGAAGGAAACCCAAAAACTTCCTACGTTACCCTCCAAACAAATACCCTGAAAGTGATCTGCCTGGTTCCCCTGGAGAACTATAAGGAACTGGAGGACGCTTCCTATGTATGGACCATTCCCTTTGATTCACTAGATACCAGAGTTCCCTATTTGATTCCTGATATCTCCTTCCTACCTGAGTATGTAAAGGTCATACGTGTGGAACCCTTCCAGATGTCCTATGTCATCACAAATAGACAGACCTAAGCATATGCAGATGATAGTAGGTATAACAGGAGGGATAGGGAGTGGGAAGTCCACTGTAGCCAGTATATTAGAAAGCCTGGGATATCCGGTTTACTATGCTGACAGTGCTGCTAGGCGGCTAATGAATGAAGATCCTAAGCTTAGAGCCTCTCTTATTGACCTATTTGGAGAGAAGGTATATGATGAAAATAAGCAGCTAAATAGAGGATGGCTAGGGTCTTTTGTCTTTGGTAAGCCAGACTTACTCGCAAAGCTAAATGCAATTGTACATCCTGCTACAGGTGCTGATTTTCTGAGGTGGATCCAGCATAATAGAGAGAAGGCCCCTAATGGAATACTCTTCAAGGAAGCTGCTATCCTATATGAGTCTGGGGCATACAAAGGAACCCAGGCAGTAGTAAGTGTATATGCCCCTAAACGACTAAGGCTGGAAAGGGTATTAGCTAGGGATAACACTACCAGGGAACAGATTCTAACTAGAATGGGGAAGCAGTGGCCTGAACAGGAAAAACTTAGAAGAGCCTCCTACATCATCTATAATGATGGGCAGCACTCCCTTATTCTCCAAACCCTGGAAATGATTCAGGCGCTAAAGACTATATCTGACTCAGAAAATACTCAAGGGAAAAAAACCGCAGGATAGTCTGCTAGTGAGATAAGAGGGATACTGGCAGAAAAAGTAGCATTCATATACTCAATAAAAATATTGGCTGCAAAGGCATTTCCCCTGGGCGTAAAGTAGAGCCCATCTAGGCTGAAGACCCCCCCATTTATATATTGGTTGTTGAGTTCTATGCCGTCCTCCGTGGTTCCCCTTTCCAGTTCTGAGAAAGCAGATTGAAGGGGTACCTGATATACTCGCTGGCGTTGGAAATCTGCATTTACTTCTGAAACCATATTAGAAATAGCGTCATTATAGGCAGATAATCTTTCTTGGAGAATATTGGCTTCCTCTTCATCCATGACCCATCTATCAGGTAGGGGAAGTTGAAAATCAAGACCCATTCTTACTCCATTTTGAAATGTACCTATCTCATTTAAAGCAGGTAATAATATGTGGTCTCTTATGGTAGCTACCCTACTCACCTCTTCTCCAGTTTCAGAGAGGGTAGTAATATAGATGGGAAGTCCCCGGGATTGACAATCATCCTCAGGGAAGAAGGTAGCAGGAACTGAATTAAAATATGGAAAGGACAGGATAGGGGGAATATCTGCCACCAGGACGTTGGCGGAAGTATGCGTAAGTATGCTATCCAGTAAGGTTTTATAGGTAGTACGAAAATCCTGAGGAGAGATCCCTTCTTCTATCTCCAGGCCGTCCTGACTCACAAAATCTAAAAGCGCTTGACTCCCCAACCAGGTGATGCACAGGTCAGCATCTAGTCTCTGAACTTCCTGTAGATAACTTCTGTCAGTAGTCTGGCTTATTCTGCTAAAAAAGGGATTCTGCTCAGAAAGGCTGGTGTCATTTAATTGTGCCAATGGTAGCTGGGGAATACCCAGGTTATGGAAAGGACCTTGGGTAGAAATATTAGACTCCCATCCGGCCGCAGGAGTGGAAAAACGAAAGCTAGGAATACTGGCTTTCTCCGGACAAATGCTGGCTGACAGGGAGGATAATTCCTGGAAGCCAGTTCCATTTTCAGGAAGGACAGGTTGCCTGAAGCTAATCTCTTTCACTAGCCTAAACTGCTGGGAGAGAAGATTAGGGAAACTATTTTCCTGGCTGAATGCATATAAGCCCCAGTTAGCATAGCCCGCCACATACTCATCCCCTAGGGTGATAAACTGGGAAAAGGTAAGAGATCCTGCCCCAGGCGTCAGCTCATCCAAATCATTTCTACAAGCGTGAAATAACAGACTAAATACGGCTAAGGATGAGAATATGAAAACCTGGGTGTATAGTTTCCTCATGTATCTTTCTATCAGTATACGTACCCTAATAATCGTGTGAGTTACAAAAGGGTTTACTGGACTAGCAGAAAATGTAAGTATTACTCCTCAAACGTACGCTAAAGCCTAAAGCGTATAGTTTATGCCTATCCCAAAACTACTTCTGGCACTAATGTACGTACCACCAAAAGAGGCTTCCTGGAGAATACCCGTTCGTTCTCCTGAAAACTCATATACATAGCTGAGATCCATACTTAAATTTCCTGCTAAGGGAACCTTAACCCCTCCAGTCAGCCCCACTACATCTGCATCAGGAAATTCTGGAGAAAGAAATCCATCAGGAACAGGAGAAGAGTTATAGTACCATCCAGCTCTGACGGCCACTTTTTCCGTGAAAGTATACTCACCCCCCATTCTAAAAGCAAAAGAGGTAGTAAATCTCCTATTAAATACCTCATTCTCTATCAAAGAGGTTTCTGTAGCATAAAGAATTTCTTGCGTTTTAAACCTTCGCCAGTCTGAGAGGCTTATGTCCATGGCCAGGGTGAAGGTAGGTCTATAGTAAGCAAATCCTGCCGTAATGTTCTGAGGTAGGTGTAGACTGGTCTCAAAAGCAGTAGTAGGGTAGGCTTCTTCTAATGAGGCTGGTACCTGAAAACTCGCGCTGCCGTCTTTAATTTTGAGTTTCATGCCACTTTTATAGCTAATCCCAAAAGATACACTTGTGCTGGGTCTGTAGTAAACGCCTACATTCACCCCAGCATTAAATCCTCGCCCACTCAGTTCTGAGTTTCCTTCTGTTTCATCAATTCCACTTACTGGTAGGGCTCTACGCAATAGATAGCTTCCCAGGCTTCCCGTCACACCTAGGCCTATTCCCCACTGTTCATTAATCCGGTAGCTAATGGTAGGCTGAAGGTGGTAAACCCTAATAGAACTTTCCTGAACAATGAACCTACCCTTCCAGTCTTCCGGCCAACTGGTTAGGTACCCAAAGGGATTTGTAAGGGCTACTCCAAAAGTGAAGTTGGGGTTTTTAGTACGCCAGGAGCCATAGGCATACAAGGGAGAGTAAAAGGAATTTTGCGTAAGGTCTTCTATGTACAAGCTGGGTGTTTCTGCCCTGAACTGGGTAAAAGGGAGGATGACACCAGATCCAAACTGAATATGATTTTTATATACAAAGGAGAGGGCTCCAGGATTATGGTACATAATGCTGGCCTTGTAGGCAATAGCTACTCCAGCAAACCCCATAGAGGCCTGCCTATGGCTTAGCAGGCTTAGCTCTATACCCCCGTTTCCTTTGGTGAGTACAGGGAGGGAGAGACCTAGTAGAATAAGGACGTATTTTTTCATATTATCACATACCTAGAACATATATGTCCACTAGTTCCCCCTTCTACCTAAGCTAATATGCACAATGACGGAAATATATCATACCGATGAAGCCAATAATTTACGCTTTTTATTAGGGAGGTATCATGCATCCCCCCTCATCATCATGGGGGTAAACCCCAGTACCGCTACGCCTACTAAAGATGATATGACCAGTAAAAAGGTAGCTACCTTTGCAGAGAAGCTAGGATTTGACGGATGGGTATTGTGCAACCTTTATCCTAAAAGAGCTACTTTCATAAAAGATCTCCCACACAGAAGATCTTTGGCTGTCCATCATGAAAACCTTCTTTTATTGAGAAGGCTGTTAACGCAGCTTCCTTCCCCTACTATCTGGGCTGCATGGGGAAACCTAATAGCTTCAAGACCCTACTTGAAGGTTTGCCTGAAAGATATCATTCGCGAGCTGAATCCTTTTCAGCCTACATGGGTACACTTAGGGAGTAGAACCCTTTCCGGGCACCCTCGCCATCCGTCCAGGATGGGCTATAAAGAGGTGCCAACTCCTTTTTTAGTTGAAGAATATGTACAAGAACTTTTTGAAATGTCTGAAAAATCCTAAGTTTCAAAAAAAAGGAATACTCCTTGCTATTAGATTATTATGCTCAAATGGTTAGCCCATGGCTAACTTTCAGGATACCTAACACTTACCTCTATGAAGACGTTGCTCAAGTTTCTGCTTTGGATAATCATACTGGCCCTGGTGGCTTTTGCTGGATATTTCTTTCTAGGAAAATCAGGAGAGACACGTGATATATATGGATTTGTTCCAGATGATTTTGTGTATGTAATAGAATCAGATGAGCCAGTAAGAGACTGGAAAAATATAAGTAGCAGTGAGATTTGGCAATATTTGAAGGGAGTAGAATACTTTGAGGAAGTTTCAGCCTCTGCTGATTACCTGGACTCACTCTTACAGGTAAATGAAACGTTGGTGGAGTTTGTGAAGCTGGGAGATATGCTCATCTCCTCTCACATCATTTCTTCTCAGGATTATGAAATGCTCTTTCTGGTAGATATCCGAGGGAGAAATGTAAATAAGTTCAAACAGCTGCTAAAATTAGTTTTCCAACGGCTAGACTACAAAGTGAGCCTGGATGAATACTTTAACATAGACATCTATGAGCTATATGATCCTGAAGAAAATGAAACCCTTTACATGAGTATTCTGGATAATATTCTCATAGCCTCTTACAGGAAAGACCTGCTAAAAGAATCCATCAACCAATCTGAAAAGAGCAGTATTCTTGATGAGTCAGATTTGAATATAGTGAAGGATAGGATAGGCAGTGGAGGAACTTATACCCTCTATTTCAATCATCAGATCATGGATAGCTTCCTAAAGCTGTATACTGCTCAAATACCAGAAATGATGCAGGGGATGGAAGAAGTGTTGGCGTACTCCTCTTTTGGGCTTAGCCTGGATGAGGATGAAGCAGTCTTGGAAGGCTATGTAAAGCAGCAGGACTCAGTGGCTTCTTTCTTAAACGTATTTAAGGATGTAGGAAAGGGGAAAAGACACACAGAAAATGTCCTACCTTCAGAAACTGCCTTTATCTCCTCCATTACCTTTGATGACTTTCTAGATCTATATAGAAGATTTGACACCTATTATGGCGTGGAAAACGCAGAGGGGCATGCAGAGTTTCTGAGGAGTAAAGAGAAAATAGAAAAGCGACTTAAGATAAATTTTGAAGAGGATTTCTTTAGCTGGATGACTGATGAGATAGCTACCGCAATTATTCCTATTGATGAAGATTATCATCAGTATTCTTACTACGCGCTCCTACACTTTGATAACTATGATAAAGCTAAGGAAAAGCTAGACTTTATCACCCGCCAGATAAAAAAGAAAACGCCCCTCAAGTTTGAGAATAAGGAGTACAGGGGATTTGAGATTAAATACCTTGAGATGAAGGGATTTTTCAAGCTATTCTTTAAAAAGTTATTCTCCAAGATAGAGAAGCCCCACTATACCTTTTTGGATGATTACGTCATTTTCAGTAATGATACTACCTCATTACAGTTTTTGATAGACCAATATCTCCTACAAAATGTGCTTAAGGAGGATGAGGCTTTCACAGAATTTAATGATAATTATAATAGTAGAGCCAGTGTATTCACTTACATTCATAATGAGTATTTATTTGACTATATCCTGAATACCCTGGATTATGAGTCCAAACAAAACCTCATGGAGAACAGGAATTACTTACTGAGCTTTCCAAGGGTTGGGTTCCAATTATCACCTGAGGCAGGGATGTATGAAACCAAGGTACTAAGTCAGTTCACTCCGCTCGAAGTAGAAGAAATGGAATATCCCTAATAAAAAAAGGGGTTCTGCTAGAGAGCCCCTAGTAATATGTAAGGTAAGTACCTTTTATCTTTTACCTCTGGACTTCTGTGACTTCTTATTGGTAGCTTCTAAATTTAGCTCTTTAGTGGAGGCTTTCTTTCTTTTAGCCTTATCAGAGGCATACTGTTCCATCATCTCAGATTGGTAAAATACTTTGTTGTCCAGAATAGTTTTCCCTTGGTCCTTATTGATAGAAGTAAGCTGTAAAATCTGGCCATGTTCATCCAGCTTGCCAGGAATGACAAACAACTTTAAAATCCTTCCTTTGGCCTTAGCGGTATAGCAGGTAGTATTTCCCTCAGAGGTTTTTACAATTTCCCCTGAACTCACGTGTTCTATATACCTAAGAGTACTCTGAATATGTATTTTAGCATCTGCTTTGGAAGAGTACTCTCTCCTCACAGAGGTAGCATAGAGCTTACCCGTCTTGAACACATATTCTACCTGCTTTCCATCTTCAACTACAGCTAACATCCGTTGTAGCTGGGTATCTTCTTTAATAGTTTGGAAGTAGTTTTTGCTTTCCAGGAAGGTCTTTACTTCCTCAGGGCTCTGCCCGAAACTGACAAACCAGTCGTTCTGGGCTTGTATGATACTGAAGCTAAGGACAAGAAGTAATGAAAGTAAAGTTTGTTTCATAGGGTATTGCTAAGATTTAGGCTTTCACGGAAACACGCAAAATCAGCCTGTTCTCAGCAACAATAATAATAACAAACTCTCGTAATTTTCGAGATCTGCCGCGAATGGTAAAAATACAGTTCTAAGTGGGAGAATAAATTTGTAGTCAGCTAAAATCAACTACTTTTATCTGCTGGTTGCGGAAACTACTTCTTCTTGAGAAACCACTAACTGAGCTACTGGCTGTACGGAGGTAGCTGACTCATTTTCAGTCTTACTAGTAGATTCTGCCAAATTAATTAAGTAAGGATTGATTTCCGCATCTTGTGCTGCAGATATACTTTTCATGGGAGGGGAAGGAAGCTTACTTTTTTCAGGGGAAAAACTGATGGTAGCAATAACCAAAATCATGCCTAGTGTGAAGGCAGATATGATGAGCAATGGTAAAAATTTTTTCACCTTGGTAAGGGTTAAATGTAAGACAAGAAGTGTGGATAACTTGTTTATAAATATAATAGAAAATCCCGCCAAATGAAAGACTTTGTTGGCTTTTGCTGTAGTTTTTTTAGATGTGTTAACTCAGTTGTAGCGTAACATAACAAAAGCCTGGAAAAAATGGCTTGTAGCTAATTAAATTGATGTAGGGCTAGGGAATGATGGATATTTTATGTCATATCATGTAAATCTTACCCATTTTCATATCCAAAATCTACTAATAATGAAGATTTCCTGGCAGCTGCTTTAGCTAGTTCATCGCATCTCTCATTTTCGGGAATTCCGCTATGCCCTTTCACCCAGTGGAAATACACCCTGTGCTTTCTATATATCTTGAGAAATTCTTTCCATAGATCAGCATTTTTTTTGCCCTTGAAGCCTTTTTTTTCCCAATTAAATACCCATCCCTGAGAGACAGATTTTTGCACGTATTGAGAATCAGTAAATACATGCACCTCCATTCCTGGCTTTTTGAGGGCTTCTAGCGACCTTGTAACGGCCAGTAATTCCATACGGTTATTAGTGGTTAACCTGTAGCCTTCTGAGAGTTCTTTTCTGTGTTGATGAAATTTTAGGACCGCTCCGTATCCTCCTGGTCCAGGATTACCTAAGGAGCCTCCATCAGTGTAAATGTCAATTCTCATATGCTAAAGCTACAGATTCATGTGCTTAGGCCAAAAAATAGCTAGTAAACGATATCCTATAATAGGTAGAATTTTCTCCCTCTTGAGCCAGGGCGAGAAAGTGTGAAGAATATTACGTATTTTACGGAGAATAAGCAGATATATTTCTTGCTTCAAAAAATTTTAATGGCTAAATTAAATTTGTAACTTATTCTTTTCCCTACTGCTAAGTATTCGACGGCCCACAGGCTTCATTTATCCTTTAGGTAAGAGAAAAACAGGCAGCTTTACAAACCGTGATTTGAGTTCGTGAAATGTGTGAAGTAGAGATGCTTATTAGGTATGCCTGGAAGAAACCATATAATCCTTTTCCTATTCCTTCCTTGTATTATGCTGGGGCAGACGCCTGATTTTGAGTTAAAAGAACTTTATCATAAGGCTGTCTCCAGATCTGTTTCCTCTAACGCACCCACTAGTGCTAATGTCAGCTTGTATAATGATGGGTTTAAGCTGAATGTAGTCATTGAAGTACGTGATAGGGATGTGAAAATAAGTAGGATAGATGAGCACTGTGATCAGGTACATCTATGGTTTGCCCTACCTAAGGAGGCTTTTCCCGAGCAGTTTAATTATAAAAACCACCCAGATTATATACTATCTTCTCAATATAAAAGTAGAGGGATAGAACATACTACCTCCTACTTACGGTTTTTTAGCCTGGGCCATAAAAATCCCAGATCCGTTAATGTAGGATCTTTTATTAGGGATTATGATTATCCTACCCCTTCTGCAGTTGATACCTTTATGGTACCCCCTGCTACCCAGCTGATGAAAGAAGAAGTCCACTGGGGCATGGTACAGTTCAGCCTTTTTCCTGATGGTAGACCTGCAAAGTTTGCTAATAGAAAAGCACACCGCCTGATAGAATCTGCCCTGGGAGAGCAGCTAAAGGACTTAGGTACCTACATAAAGTACACAGTAGACTGGATGGATGAAAGGGAAGGGTACATCATCAATGCTGAGATTAAACCTGAAGCATTGGGTTATCTGCAAGTGCCTGTCATGAAACAAATTCAGTTCATGGTAGATCTACAGGATTGGTCTTACCAAGAACAAAAACTCGTATCTGTCATGAGCAGCTCTCCAGATACTGAAGCTGGGTATCCTGATACTTATAATAAAGTCTCCTTTTTCCAGCCCCTTAGAACTAATATGCTGGGTATACCAGATGATATTTTTTATAAAACTAAGTTTTATCCTACCATTTTAAACAGTAACCGAGGCTGGAAGCCTGTTTCTATTCATTCAGATGCCTTAGTGCTAAAAAGACATACTCTGAGTAGATATATACAGGAGATAGCTTTCCGAAAGCAGAATATATTTTTTGAGACCCTGCTTGAAGACGGGATTCCGTATGAGAAATTGATCCTTGAAATGGACTTTATCAATGAGCAGGATACCCGCCAGGAGTACATTTTGTTGAAAGGCCAGAAATTTGAAGTGAGGGCGCCCATAGGGAAAAGATTCTCAGGTGGAGGGAAGAAAGTAAATGAACTGTTTAGTTTCCCTGACGGATCATATGGCCTTATTCTGTATAACAAGGCCCAAATGGATATCTATGGATGGGGAAATTGTGGGAGCTGCCTGGAAGAACAGATAAATGTCTACCGAGTAGGAGATGATCAAAAAGAAAGAATTCTCTCCATCCAGCAGGGTGAGGGTAATGAACCCTACTGCCAGATAGGAGGCTATGATATGAATGATTACTACATTACCCAGATAGATTGGATAGAAAGAGGGAAGGTACTCGTTATGCGCCTGGACAACTGGTATAACCCTAGCCTGAAAAAACGAGTAAAAGTAAGTTGGGACAGACGTGGTAAAAATGTGGAGATTGAGCCCTTCTAGCTAAGTGGTGGAATTTTAGGAGCATGCGACCTGGGAAAGGTGGAAATACATGCAGAAAAACACGTTCCGTAACACTAATATTCTTCTTTTGCCATATATATCCCTTATCTTGCAATGTTTGCCAAACTAACAGATGCAAAATATTATACAACTGTTACCGGATGCACTAGCAAACCAGATAGCAGCGGGAGAAGTGGTTCAGAGGCCAGCTTCAGTTGTGAAAGAATTGGTGGAGAATGCAGTAGATGCCGGAGCAACTAGAATAGACGTACTTATAAAAGAGGCTGGTAAAACCCTTATTCAAATTGCGGATAATGGGTCTGGCATGTCTGCCGTAGATGCACGCATGAGTTTTGAGCGACATGCGACTTCTAAAATTCGAGCTGAGAAAGACTTATTTAGTATACTGACCCTGGGATTCAGGGGAGAAGCCCTAGCAAGTATAGCCGCCGTAGCTCAAGTGAAGCTGAGGTCGAGGCAGCATGATGCCGAGATAGGGACAGAAATAGAGATAGAAGGGAGTAAGCTGGTCAAGCAGGAAGTTTGTGCCTGCCCGGCAGGAACTACTCTACAGGTGAAAAACCTCTTTTTCAATGTGCCCGCTAGAAGAAACTTCCTACGTTCTAATCCTGTAGAAACCCGCCACATTCTCAATGAGTTCATTCGAATAGCTATCTCTTACCCTGCCATAGCTATGAGCCTTACCCATAATGATACTGAGGTGTATCAGCTAGTAAGAGGTTCCCTTGAAGAAAGAATTACCTCTCTCTTAGGGGAAGAATACAGCGGGAAATTAATAGAAGTTGAAGAAAAGACGGGTTACCTAAAGATAAGAGGGTTTATAGGAGATCCCTCCGTCTACAAACCTAAGAGAGGAGATCAGTTTTTTTTCGTGAATGGTAGATTTATTAAAAGTAGCTATTTACATCATGCAGTTTCTCAGGTGTATCAGGAATTTATCCCCAAGGAGACCTATCCCTTTTATGTCATCTTCCTGGAGATAGATCCTATTCACGTAGACATTAATATACATCCCACCAAGACTGAGGTGAAGTTTGATGATGAACGTACCATTTATGCCCTTCTCCAATCAGTGGTAAAACAAGGTATGAGTGGGCATCACCAAGTCCCTGAGCTGGACCTAACAGACCAAACGCTTAAAGAGACTATATATAGCTCCAGTCCGCCTCCTTCTTCCACAGACATGACTTTGGGCCAGTTTAAAGGGATGCCCGGCAGAACATCAGAAAGAATTCCCCCCAGGAAAGAGTGGGAAAACTTCTACCAACCCCAGCAAGAGCCTGTACAGGAAAAGAAGGAATTATCTGAAGAGACCTTTACCTTAATCCCTTTCCAACGATCTGTTTCCAAGGAACCTACTATCCTGGAACAACTCCAAAATACGTATATTCTCACAGAGCGAGAGGGAAAGCTATATATCATCCATCAAAATTTAGCGCACCAAAGAATTCTTTATGAGCGTTTCATACATGCGTATAAGGAGCAGCCACTAGATAGCCAGCAGTTACTCTTTCCTCAAACGTACACCTACAGCCCTTCAGATTACTCTGCTATCATGGAGGCAGAAGAGATTCTGGGGAAAATGGGCTTTGAAGTGAAGGAGTTTGGACCTAATGCCTTAGCAGTATACGGAACACCGACAGAAATTCCACTGAAGAAAATAGGTGAAATCTTTGATCATATCATTGCAGATATTCAGGAAGTGGGGTCTACCCAGATTCCTATGCGGTTTGTAGAAGGGATTTCACGGGCAGTATCTCTACGGAGTGCTGTAACATCAGGCCAAAAATTGAGTAAAATAGAGTTAACTAATATAGTGCAGGACCTATTTAAATGTGAAGTTCCTAGTCTGGCACCCAACGGGAACCCTGCTTTTAAAGTTATCTCTACAGTAGAGCTGGAAGAATACTTCGGATAGGGAATTTCTTCCCGTTTGAGGGTTTTCTTTTCTGCTAATAACATTCTGCCTTATTTTAGGCTTATTCTTAATAATCAAAAAAGCATTATCTTTTCATTATATGCTTAATAGACTCACACCAGCTGTAAAAAATTTGATCATCATTAATGTGATCATCTTCATAGGATTTGGAATATTCAGTCCTAGACTGGATGGAGTGAGAGAGGTAGAGGATAAGTTTTTCTCCATCCATAAGTCTAACCTCTTAGGATTTAGGTCTACTGCACAAGTGGAGTTCTTGGAAGTATATACCCCCTTTGGTGCGGAAGTAATCATGGACGGAAGAAGGCGTGTGATTGGGGTAACCTCAGAAAATATAGGGCAGGTAAAGCAGCAGTTTCCCTATGTGGAATCTGACGCAGCCAGCAGGTATAGAAAATCAACCCTCTCCGGACCTGAGAGATTCCAGCCTATTCAACTGGTATCCTGGGCCTTTAATCATGGGGACTTTTGGCACATATTTTTCAATATGTTCATCTTTTTCTTGATAGGACCAGCTGTAGAACATATACTGGGTACAGAACGCTTTTTAAAGTTTTATTTCTTCTGTGCTATTTTTGGAGGGCTGTTAATAGCATTATTGGATCCCGCTAACAACCCAGTTTTAGGGGCTTCAGGCGCTATTTATGGGGTAATGGTAGCATTCGCTTTATTTTTTCCCCGTGAAAAGTTTTATTTCTACTTTCTTATCCCCATTGAGGCTAGATGGTTCGTTACGGGTATAGGGGTATTTTCCTTAATTATGGTAGTAAGAAACCTTTTAGGCTTGGGAGGAGGAGATAATATTTCCCATTTTGGTCATTTAGCGGGAATGGTAGCCGCTTTCGTTTTCTTTTATTTGGGGAAAGCTATTCCTTTCCTTGGGAAGTAGAGGGTAAAAATGATATGTTAGAAGGACAAACGTATTCATTCTGTATTCAACTAATAGATTAAGATATTTGTAATGAACCTGAAACAACAAATTCAAGCTTTTGTGAGTCAACACCAGACTACGGGATGGATTATGTTGTTAATGGTAGGCGGCCTAATATTACAGGGAATTTTATTTGTGATATTGGCAGCCGTTACAGGCGTTTCAGAGGCCTGTCCTCCGGGCCCAGTAGGAGGAGATGCTCCTCTTTATTGCCGAATTGTTCAGCAACTTGTACTACCGCCAGGAGGAAAAGCGTTTTTGTTTCAACCATGGTCAGTTATTACCTATCCGTTCTTTGTAGCAAGATTTGAAATTCTGAGGATTCTTTTTGATGGAATCATTATTTGGGCTTTTGGGAGAATTCACCAGCAGATAATGGGGGATGCACGCACCAGAAGACTGAGTATATTAACAATTCCTATAACTGCTATCATTACCGTTATCATTTGTTCTCTTTTTACGCCTCTTCAAATGGGGCCTCCGGTATATGGCGTTACGGTCTTGATGATAACCCTAATGGTTTCGGCCATTACATTGGTTCCTGATTTTTCTATCCAATTATTGCTCTTTGGAAGGGTGAAAATCATTTGGATAGGATTGGTTCTATTGGTCCTTTCTCTAGTCTCTGCGGGTCCCACTGCTGAAGGAGTAGCTGTTACTATAGCTGCTGCCGTAGGATTCTTCCACGTGTATCTTCTCAGAAAGGGGACAGACTTAACAGAGATCATTTGGTCTTACTATCAGGATAGAGAACCTAAGCCCCGTATGAAGGTAAAGTATGGTGGAACGAAAACTAATACTGAGAAAGGTCAAGGAAAGCGGTCTTCAAAAAAAGGCCACAAAGTTCCTCAGGAAGTCATTGATGGAATACTGGATAAAATCTCCGCAAAAGGGTATGATAGTTTAAGTAGAGAAGAGAAAGAGATTTTATTTACTGCTTCTAGTCAATCGGACGATGAAAAAAGTTACTAGTCGGGCATTACTCCTGACTTTTATCCTCTGTTTCCTAGCTCTCATAATATTGACAAGTGTTGGTGCTACAGCGCCCATGATCAGCGTAAAAGATTTTCCGCTGCTTCAGTTTACGCCTATAGCTACCTTCCTGCTGGTGCCCATTCATATACTTATACTGATTGGGTTCCTGACAAAAAAGCCCAATAGAAAATGGGCCCTTATTTGCCTTATTCTCCTAGGAATGAGCGCACCCGTACTGTACAAGTTTTTGAATTTAGCACCAGAGAAAGAACCTGATGTTGAAGGGGCTGTTAGCATCATGACCTTCAACATACAAGGGTTTGCCATAAAAAAAGAAAGGCTGGATCATATAGTTGAACTGATTAATGAGCATCAGCCAGATGTAGTTTGCTTTCAGGAATTTCGAAAGTCCATAAGAGGCGCTAATGATGCCATTGCCTACACGGCAGAACAAACTGGATATCCCCATTTTATGTTCCAGGGGAGAGATATACATAAACATGGCTTAGCCTTCATGTCTAAGTACCCGGTAGTTGATACAGATACCTTATTTGTATACAACCACTACATAAACCAAGGGGTAGTTAGCACTCTGGAAACACCTAACGGTAGGGTAGGAGTGGGAAATATCCATTTGAGCTCTTTCCAGTTTGATGAAATCACCAGCAGAGAAGACCTGGAGCCTAAAGAGAAACTCCCTCTTTATTTAAAGAGAATTAAAAATATCATTCCCAGGCAGGAGGCAGAAGTGGAGAGAATAGTTCCGATGCTAGCTAACTATGATCTACCGCTTATATTGGCTACTGACATGAACGCCATGCCTCATACCAAGATGTACAACCATATGTCCAAACATTTCAAAGATACCTTTAAAGAGAAAGGAAGAGGGTTAGGGTGGACATTCCCTCTATTTGGATTCTTAAAGGTGAGGCTTGACTATGAATTTGTCTCTGATAATGTAGAGGTACTGACGCATAGCGTCATAGAGAATGATCACTCTGACCATGCCGCCATCATGGGTCACTATAAATTCCCTGGTAGCAGTCAGCAGGCATCTACAAATCCGTAAAGACATATTTCTTTTACCCCCGAACATATCCAACTGCTAATTCTATCTTCGATGGGATTGGCAGTTTTCATTTACGTCATTCTCTTTTGGAGTTTGGTCCTAGCCTGGTTAAACATACCTCTGCAAGTTCCCCCTTCTGCTACTGGTGTTCCTATCAGCATCATCATTGCAGCACATAATGAAGAGGGTAATCTCCCTATTCTACTTCCTTGTTTATTAGCCCAGCTATATCCAGCCTTTGAGGTGATTCTTGTGCTAGATAGGTGTACAGATCATTCTCTTAGGATTTGCCAGGATTTTCAAGCTAAAGATGAAAGGATACGAATTATTAGAATAGAGGAGCCGCCCTCAAACTGGAGTCCTAAAAAATGGGCTATACATACTGCTATACATGAGGCTAAATACGAATGGCTAGCATTTACAGACGCAGATTGTACCATGGGGAACAGGTGGTTATCTACGCTGGCGGGACACCTAAAGCATCATCAAGTGGTGCTGGGAGTGGGCGTATATGAAGAAAAATCTGGGCTTCTTAACCAGTTTATCCAGTATGAGACTCTGTATACAGCTTTTCAATACATAGGAGCTGCTAAAGGAGGTATACCCTATATGGCAGTAGGAAGGAATTTAGCGTATCAAAAGCAGTTTTTTACTAAGCATGATGGCTTTTTAGGTGTGGAAGAAAAACTTTCAGGAGATGATGATTTACTTATAAACGCCTATGCTAATACTTCCCAAACAGCCTGTATGATTCAGCCTGAGAGCTTGACGTACTCTGTGCCTAAAACCACCTTTTCCTCATGGTTTTGGCAGAAAACGAGGCATGTGAGTGCCAGTCATTCCTATAGTTTTATGTCTAAAGGACTATTGGCCCTTTTTCACCTAAGCATGGTGTGGT
This sequence comes from Bacteroidota bacterium, assembly GCA_039026975.1. Classification (GTDB taxonomy): domain Bacteria; phylum Bacteroidota; class Bacteroidia; order J057; family J057; genus JBCBKZ01. The sequence continues at coordinate 20,238 of JBCCLI010000040.1, forward strand.
TTTATATGGGAATTCTTTTAACTTTAGTGTTTAACTTAACAGTAAGTCTCGTCTTTACGTTATATATATGTAGGCTTATTGCGTGCGGTACAGGTTGGTATTTGATTCGGCAAAAATTACCCCGTTCTACTGTCCTGGCACTTTTCCCTTTATGGGAAATATTCATGTGCCTTTACCACCTCCTTATCGTCCCTGTGGGTTTAATCCTAACTCCCAAATGGAAGAAATAAAACCAAAAACGTCTAAAAATACTGAAGAAGACCGCGTTCTTGTTGCTGCTGCCAAAAAAGGAGATAATAAGGCTTTTGAGTCTTTATTAGGGAAGTATAGAAAATCAGTGTACTACATGCTTCTCAAAATGGTTAAGAATCCTGATGACGCGGAAGATCTTACCCAAGAAGCTTTTGCGAAAGCATTTAATTCTATTGAGAAATTCGATTCTAAATATGCCTTTTCTACTTGGCTGTTCAGAATAGCCACAAACAATTGTATAGACTTCATTAGAAAAAAGAGGGTTCAGACCGTTTCTATAGACCAATCCGTGGAAGGAGATGATGGGAGTAGTATGCGTTTTGATGTAAGAGATGATGACCTGGACCCTAATGATCGCATGCTTAAAAAACAGCGGAAACAATACCTGAATATGGCTATCGATCGACTACCGGAAAAGTATAGAATACTAGTGGAGCTAAGGTACTTTAGAGAACTATCTTATGAAGAGGTAGCTAAGGAGCTTCAGATCCCCTTGGGAACAGTAAAAGCCCAGTTATTTAGAGCGAGAGAACTCCTGAACCAGGAACTGAAAAATATCAAGCCCCAAATGTAAGCTTGATCTACCCTCAATTTCTCATATCCATATCCTTCTGATGCTAGCCATAACAGGCTAATAGCAAAATTTTCATATCTACTTGGAAATCCCTTATTTGTAAGGGAATAGCATTTCTATTTAGACTTTTGGGATACGTACTACTATGAAAACTGGCAACATCTTCAATTGGTCGGTGGTGGTAGCCTTGGCAGGCTTTCTTTTCGGATTTGATACAGTGGTGATATCAGGGGCTGACCAGACCCTACAGGAATTATGGGGTACAAGTGCATTATTTCATGGGACAGTAGTTATGTCCATGGCACTATGGGGCACAGTAATAGGTGCTATCTTCGGAGGGATTCCTACTGATAAATTAGGCAGAAAGAAAACCCTCTTTTGGATTGGGGTACTATATACAGTGTCCGCTGTGGGGTCAGCTGTAGTTTCTGACCCTTATCTATTCTCCTTTTTTAGGTTCATAGGGGGATTAGGAGTAGGAGCCTCTACGGTAGCTGCTCCTACCTATATATCTGAGATAGCTCCCGCTAGTAGAAGGGGTAGGTTAGTAGCCTTATACCAGTTTAACTTAGTATTTGGGATTCTCATGGCCTTTATTTCTAATTATCTGATCAGCCAAGCGGGTTTAGGGGATGATGCATGGAGGTGGATGATAGGGATGGAGGCTTTCCCTGCCTTTGTATACACTTTATTGACATTTGGCGTACCTAACAGTCCCCGTTGGCTAGCCATCTATAAAGGAGATGAAGCGGAAGCCAACAGAATATTAACCATCATCAATAAAGAAAGTGATGAGCCTACTAGCTTAGCCCAAATATTGGAAGACACAGATAAGGCAGAAAGAAAAGAAAGTATATTTGATGCTAAGTATAAGTTCCCCCTCCTCTTAGCTTTTCTCATAGCGTTCTTCAACCAGGTTTCAGGTATAAATGCCTTTCTGTACTATGCCCCCAGATTATTTAAAGAGGCTGGACTGGAAGAAAGCTCTGCCCTACTCAGCAGTATAGGCATAGGGATTACTAATTTAATTTTTACCATGCTGGGGCTAATTCTCATAGATAGACTAGGGAGAAAGACCCTCATGTATATAGGGTCAGTAGGGTACATATTCTCTCTTAGTATGGTAGCAGTTTCTTTTTTCCTGGGCCTTAAAGGAATGGCAGTTCCCGGCTTTCTGTTTGTTTTCATTGCCTCACACGCTATTGGGCAGGGGGCTATCATTTGGGTGTTTATTTCGGAAATCTTCCCTAATCACCTCAGAGCTTCCGGCCAGTCCTTTGGCAGTTCCACACACTGGGTACTGGCGGCCCTAATTACCATGTTTATGCCTCGCGTGTTAACCGCAGTCAGTAATCCGGGGTATGTATTTGTATTCTTTGCCGTTATGATGGTCTTTCAGCTACTATTCGTGTGGAAGACTATGCCGGAAACTAAAGGGATATCTCTGGAAAAATTAGAAGAAATATTGACAAGAAAAGAGAAAGCAAACATCAACGCTTAATTAAATGTCTTAATCTAGGGTATGTATCCTTAGGTATGTTAATTCTTACTATATGGATAGGCTCATTTCTTATACAAGTCAATGTTGGATAGGCTTCCTTTTACTATTGGCAGCATGTAATAGCACAGCTTTGAAACAGGAACAGACCACTACTGAACTATTTAAGGAGAAATATAGGCCCCAATTTCATTTTTCCCCTCCCACAAAATGGATGAATGACCCTAACGGAATGGTGTTTTATGAGGGAGAATACCACCTTTTCTACCAACACTATCCTGATAGTAATGTCTGGGGGCCCATGCATTGGGGGCATGCGGTAAGTGAAGACATGGTCCACTGGACCCATTTACCTATAGCCCTGTATCCTGATGAGCTAGGATATATTTTTTCAGGTAGTGCCGTAATAGACTGGGAAAATAGGTCTGGACTTGGAGAAGAGGGAGACATACCTATGGTCGCTATTTATACCTATCATGATACTACAGGTGAATTTAATGGAGCCTCTGACTTCCAAACGCAGGGAATAGCCTATTCGCTGGATAAAGGGCGGAACTGGGAAAAATATGAGGGAAATCCAGTTATTAGTAATCCTGGGATTAGAGATTTTAGAGACCCTAAAGTTAGCTGGCATGAGGCATCCGGTAAATGGGTGATGATTTTAGCTGTGAAAGACAGAATCCACATATATACCTCTGCTGATCTAAAAAACTGGGAGTTTGCCAGTGAGTTTGGAGAAAATACGGGGGCTCATGGAGGCGTATGGGAATGTCCAGATCTATTTGAACTTCCTGTTAAAGGAGAAGAACATACTAAGTGGGTTATGCTGGTAAGTATAAATCCGGGAGGTCCTAATGGAGGGTCTGCTACCCAGTATTTTGTGGGAGAATTTGATGGGAAAACCTTTACCATGGATGAAAATTTTTTGGCAGAGGGAACAGGAGATGCCTTGTGGATGGACTATGGAAGAGATAACTATGCTGGGGTTAGCTGGTCAGATATTCCGGTAGCAGATGGAAGGAGAATCTTACTGGGTTGGATGAGTAACTGGGATTATGCCAGAGAGGTACCCACCTATGTTTGGAGGAGTGCTATGACTGTCCCTAGGACGTTATCCCTCCGCCGTACAGAGGCTGGAATGAGGCTATTTTCTGAACCAGTGGAAGAGCTGAGTCGCCTGCGGGGGGCCCCTATTGAGATGACTCGGGATGTCTTGACTGAATCTATGCCCTTATCTATGTGGGAAGGCCCCTTGATGGAATTAAAACTATCTTTTGATCTTCAGCAAGGCCAATCCACCAGAGTAGGGTTAGCCCTCACTAACGAGCAAGGAGATATATATCAGCTAGGAATAGATCAGAAAGAGAATACCTTCTTTAGTGATAGGACAGCCGCCGGTAAAATAGATTTTTCTGATGCTTTTGCATCGGGTATACATATAGCCCCTAGGCTTTCTGCCCCTAAAAGAGTAGAAATGCATGTATTGCTGGATGTATCCTCCGTAGAACTATTTGCAGATTCTGGAGGGGTAGTATTGACAGATCTCATTTTCCCTAATGAAGATTTTCAAGAGGTAAGTATTTTTTGTGAAGATGGAGAAGTAAGAAATGTAAAAGTTACCCTATTTCCTTTGAATCCTATCTGGTAGATTCTCAGGGGATTACGAGATTTTAGTGAGAATTTCTGAAAAAAATACACAGGGAAGCCACCTTTTGAAAAAAGCTTCCGTTGACTAGATAGAGATTTATGTGGAGGAAAGCTCCACCTAACCTAAGTACTACTATCACCATATTGCAGAAAAAATCCCTTCTCCCAGAAGGGATTTTTTCTTGTTTACTGCTTAGCATGTTCATCTTCCCTTCCTATATTCATGGGTATGAAAGCAGCATTCTTAAGTAGAAAAGGAGAGGGGCATCAGGCGTTTGACATACTGGAAACACCTACTCCTACACCCCAACCTGACCAGGTACTTATTCAAGTTGAGAGCTTTGGGCTAAATTTTGCGGATGTAATGGCCAGGAGGGGGCTGTATAAAGATGCGCCACCCTTACCGGCTATTTTAGGCTATGATGTAGTAGGCAGTATTGCTGAAATAGGTAAAGAGGTGAAGAATGACCTACAGGTAGGGGATAAGGTAGCTGCCTTCTGCAGATTTGGAGGATATGCTGAATATGTAGTCACTGATGCCAGAGCGGCAGTAAAGCTCCCTTCCGGACTGGCACAGGGGGAGGCGCTCGCTCTTATGACCCAGTATTGTACAGCTTATTATTGCGCAGGGGAAATGGTGAGAATGACCCCTACAGATCATGTTTTAGTGCATGCTGCTTCAGGAGGAGTAGGTACTGCTCTGGTTCAGTATGCCAAGCATATAGGCGCTACCGTGTACGGTACGGCTAGTAATGAAAAAAAGATCCAGTACCTGAAAACCTTAGGTACGGACCACATCATAAATTACCGCATCCATGATTTTGTAGCAGAAGTCCATACCCTAAGGCCGGAGGGAATGGACATAATTTTTGATCCCATTGGGGGAAGTACCCTTAAAAAAGGTATGAGTTTACTCGCAGCAGGAGGAAGAATGGTCGCCTTTGGGGCGTCCAGCCTAAATCAAGCAAAAAATTTCTTTCAGAAAATGAGCATAGGATTAGCCTTCGGATTTTATCATCCCGGCCAACTCATCAGTCAGTCAAAATCCCTCATAGGAGTTAATATGTTGACTCTCAGTGATCAGAAGCCGGAAAAGCTTGAAGCTATACTAGCCGCGGTTATGGAACTGTATACGCAAGGGGTTTTCACTCCTTCCAGTACTTTTTCATTTCCAGTAGAAGAGCTAGGGAAAGCACATGATATGCTGGAGAACCGGCAAACCACCGGGAAGATTATGGTACAATGGTGAAAAAAGGCTGATCCAGCCTTACTTTTAGCTAACTAGCTATCAGATAGGAAAAATATTATACATCTTCCTTATCTTTGCATGAATCCTGTAGAGGATAACTAATAGAGAAAGAACCTAAGGAATATGAACAGAAAGTTGAGTGCAGCCATATCCACCTGGATTTGCCTGCTAGTTTTCTTCCCGTCATGGGGGATGGCCCAGGATGAGCCTGGCATTAATGATTTTGTTTTTGTAGAAAAAGAACCGGTTCCACTTAACCTAAAAGAAGTCAGAGAAACCATAGGATTTCCTGAGGCTGCTGCGGATCTGGGAGTAGAAGGTAATGTGATTGCCAGAATATTGGTAGATGAGAACGGGAATTATGTAAAGCATAAGTTTATCGGAAAGGCTGAAAGTCTGCTGAGAGATGCAGTATCTCAGCACATCCAGGAACTCAGTTTTGAACCTGCCTTATCAGAAGGCAAACCCCTAAAATTCTGGATGAATGTGCCCTTCGCTTTCCGCCTGTTGACTGAAAATGATCTGGTAGAGAAAGCCATCAGTTTACTGGATGCAGAAGTAGCTCAAGACAGTGGTAATTATATGGTCTACCTGAAAAGGGGACTACAATTTAAAGAGCTAAGTCGCGTAGATGCTGCCATTGCAGACTTTAATACATGCCTTAAGCTGTATGATGAAACTTATCAGGA
>JBCCLI010000041.1:0-26020 GCA_039026975.1 Bacteroidota bacterium
GGAGAATTAGAGTTGATTGTGGAGCCGCTGAGAATTGCAGAGAATGCAGAAAGACTAAAAGAAGGGAGTAGCTAAGCTTCCAGCTAATCCCTGACAAATTGTATGGTGAGGTATTCTTCTTCAGCCAGAAAATCTGTAAAGAACAATTGGTAGGTGAATGTACCTGCCGCATACTTTCTTTCCCCCACAAAGTCTATAGGCTGAATAATGGCTGTATCATTACCTACGACTACTTCTGTGTAGGCGTAAGCATAGCAAAAATCAAATGCAGCATATGAAGATACCGCCCCTGTATCTAGGCTTCCATACATATGTTCCTTCCCCCCTATTCTCACGAGTACCTCATCAAAGGGCCGATCACTTATGTTTTCCACCCTAAGTTCAACCCCATCCCCGGAGGGATTGTCCTCATTATCACAGGCAGCAATGCAGCATACCGCAGCAATAAAAAACAGGATTCTTTTCATAGATAAATATCAAATATCAAAAGCTGGAAGTTCTATTTCTTAGACGAGTAAAACAGAAAAAATGATGCTTCTCCTCTCATAATTCTCACTAAACTAATTATCATTTTCCTGAGGGAGAATGTAATAGTTAATATACCCTACTGATATAACCATCTATCCACTAATAAGTTAGTGCTATGCTTATTTACTATTTAGTAGCTGGTAGCGTTTTTCCTCTCCTTATACCTAAAGGGTACTATGAACAGAAGAGAATCTATCAAGCAAAGTCTCTTAATGGCGAGTTCCATTTTTTACTCCTCATCAACCTTACCTACTCTCAGCTCACTGAACCATATGTTTACCAGTAACCAACCCTTAGGCGTACAGCTATTTACCATCCCTAAAATGGTAGATACAGACTTTGTAGGTACGCTAAGCTTATTAAGCGAGATAGGATATAAGGAGGTGGAGTTTTTCGGGCCCTACCCCTTCTCCGCTGAGGAGACTAAAGCCCAATGGAACCAAATGAAGCACATGATGGGGCTTTCTAATGATGCTTTTTACGGCCATAGCGTATCCGAGGTAGCCACACTATTAAAGGAAAGAAACCTCACGGCTCCCTCTATGCATACGGATCTGATCAGTTTACAGAAGAAGCTGGATGAGATGCTAGATTTGGTTGCTCCTTTAGCGCCACGCTACCTGGTTATTCCCGCTCTCATGGAAGGTAGATCTTCTCTGGACGACTATAAAAAGCTGGTAGAGGAGTTTAATCGTTTTGGAGAAAAAATGGCTCCTTACAATATGAAGTTTGTCTACCATAACCATGGCTATGAACACATAGAAATGGAAGGAGAAATTCCGATGGATTACCTACTGACTCATACAGATCCTAAGTATGTAGACTTTGAACTGGATATATTTTGGATGTCTGCTGCAGGTGCTGACCCTGTAACCTATCTCAAAAAGTACCCCAACAGGTATAAGTTGCTACACCTGAAGGATGCTTCCGAGAAGTTTAGGTTTGCAGGAGATGGCGGTACCCCTGATCAGTGGATGGCTGGATTTTCCAAAATGATTGATCCTGGAGATGGCGTATTAGCGGTAGATGAAATAATCAAAGTGGCAGAAGAGATTGGGGTAACTCACTATTTCCTGGAGAGAGACTTAGCACCTCAGCCCGAGCAAACGCTCAAAAATTCCTTTTCTAATCTGGCAAAGATGAGGGGATAGGATGTTAAATGTGAACTTACCAGTGGTCTCTTATTCGAGAAAACTAGCTATAAGGGGTAGAAAAGTTAGCCATGAACATTCGAATCAACATACATGATTTATGTCTCACTAGCTTACTCACGGCTCTACTAGTTTGCGTTATTTCTAGTACCGTATAGAAATCAGAAAAGCGGCCAACATCTAGTAGTCTAACGTCAGCCATTCCCGACTTGGCAAAAAGGATAGTATTCATAATCAAATAGTTACATTTATTAACCTCAGCTTGAATGAGGATAAACTATGATGTGTGTAGGCGGGCTGGCCCTTCCTCCGCGGGTTGTGGAAGGCGACCTAATACTGGAAATTAAGCATAGGCTTACCCAAACTTGAAGTTAGTCTAATAGGAATCTTCCATCTAAGAAGCTGCTGGAAACTCACCCAAAAGTCTATCTAGTATCAGACAGGGAGTAGAATGAATTATGTCTATATGGTAGTCTATGTTAAATCAGTCCCTACTTGCTGACAGACAGCTTCCCATTGAATACTTCCCCATTCATGCTTACCCGTACTAAGTAGGTTCCTGCAGGAAAGGCAGTTAGGTCCAAAGCTATCAATTTGGATAATGAAGAAGTGGCTAGTATTTTTTTCCCGTCAGCAGTTAATACCTCTATTTCCATTTCTCTTCCTAATAGCTGTTGGTTGTCTATCCAGACTTGATCGGAGGCAGGATTAGGATATATATTAGGCCCACCCTCTTCCAGCGGGTTTACTAAAGAGGTAGTAAGCCTGAGAGTATCCATATACCTAACGATGGAGGTGATCTCAGGAGCGTCTACACTGTCTCTCAGGGTAATGGCATTGATTTCCATGACGGGAAGTCTTTCTCCAGGGCTTATCCATTTGTACTCTCGCTGTATAGGTAGGGGGATATTCACCTCCTGCGTATCCAGCCTAACAGAGTCAACCCTATCTATGGTAGATACAACCCTTAAAGAGGGGAAAGAACCAAATGGGGTTAGCACTGTGCCTTCACCATCTACGAAATTAGCTCGGAGAATATCCTGCTGGTAGTATAAACTTATGATGGTAACTTCTAATACAGCCCTACTTATAGAAACATCCCCATCTCCAAATTTCATCGGAAAATTATAGAGCACATCATCAGGATCCCGCTCTACTACTAGTGGAATAGGAATCTCGTTTAATAGAAAGGTAAATCCTATGTTTTCATAGGTAGTCTCTGTCAATTTGAAGAACTCATAAGCATCATTTAAAGTAAAGCCTAAGAGCGTATCATCAGCCGTAACCTGCCGGGCTACAGTAGCATCACCAAATGAAAATCCCACTGAGAAAGGGAGTTCATTTAACCCTAAAAAAGCCACCTCATCCTGTCTTACTGGAGAAAGTTGGGAGAAATCCCATACCTGCCCTTGGCCAGAAGATCCTGGTTCTAATGAGGCAGTAGTATCAGCAATACTTAAGGTAGCAGAATAGCCGGGTATGGGAAAAGATTCAGCCCCTATCTCTATGGGTTGACAGAGAGCAGATAATGAAATACACAGGCTAATAAGTAAAAAAGACAGTCTTTTCATGTTCTGAAGTTGATAGGAAACGTGCTGAAGGGCAAAATCCGGCGATTTCTGAAGAATTGTTTACAGGATAATAATGAAGATTTCCTATTAGAATAACAATTCGATGAGAATTTGTTCTTTCTGACACGAAATTATGTGTACATTACAAGTTGTTTCTAACAAAAATATTTTTCTACTGATCTAAAACTGTTTCGTTCCGAAGAATACTATGAGGAGGCTGGTTGATTCGACGATACCATTCACTATAGTTTATGCCCTGTATCATCATGAATACCTGGGCTACCTCATATCCTCACACATCGTTCAGCTGCTGCCGGATAAGCAGTTAAGCCTTGTCCATCAGGGAGTTAGAACCTCTAACATGAATCAGTTTATGGCTGAACTAGATGAGAAAGACCAAGAGCTCATCAAATTAATGGAGGAAATTTCTCTCAAGGTGATTATTAAAAAATTCGGAGGAGATCCACGGAAACCGGATGAGTTTTTCCTATCTAAATTTCAAGGAGAGGTAGTCAGTCTAGTAGAGAACTACATCCAAAGGAGGTTGTCAAAAATTCTTCCTCAGCTGATAGACAGAAAGGTATATGAAATGGGAAAAGATGGATATCCTGCCCATACTGCCGTTTCTGTACTAGCAGAAAAAGCCACTGTTCTATTTCATTTTAGGAGAAATGATGATTCTACGCACTACTTCCCTACTATAAAACTAAGAGGGGAGAAAATTGAATTTCAGCGTAAATCTGTCCTCATCTGTAAAGAACCTGCCTGGCTCCTTCTCAACCATGAGCTCTTTACCTTTGAGCAGGCCGTAGAAGGGAAAAAATTACTTCCTTTCCTCAGGAAAAAATTCATTGCCATTCCCCGGGAGAAGGAGGAAGAATACTATCGCAAGTTTGTCACACAGATAGTAGAAAGGTATCATGTCTACGCTAAAGGCTTCCAAATCACCACCATTAGAGCCCTTCCCAGGTTCACCATTATTCTCAAGCAGCACAATGAGTCTTTTGACCTAATCAGGGAGGTAGCATATGATAGGTTTTCCTTTCCGCTCTACAAAAATGGCTCTGTAAAAGCCATCATGGAGAAGGAAAATACAGCCTATACCTTTTTTAGAATTGAGAGAAAAAGCCAGGTAGAAAGAAAAATAGAACAGGCCTTAGATGATATTGCCCCCCAAAAGGGAACGTTAAGTCCCTGGAGCGCGATCCCTAAGAATGATGGATTAGACTGGCTTTCAGAAAATGCAGAATACCTAAGAGAGCTAGGGGTAGAAATCAGCCAACAGGCCTCCACTACCCAGTACCACCTAGTAAAACCTGAACTAGAGATTGTCACGCAAGACGTAGGAGACTGGTTTGATATACAGGCAAAAGTAATTATAGGTGGATTTGAGATTCCTTTCGTAAAGTTTAGGACACATATTCTCAGGAATAAGCGAGAATACATTCTCCCAGATAAAAGCATAGCCATTCTTCCTGAAAGTTGGTTTTCTGACTTCAGGCATTTACTGGAAGTCATGGAATCAGGGAATGATGAAAATATCCGAATTCCCAGGTACCAGGCGCCTATCCTGCACATGGCCCAGCAAGGTAGCGGAAAGTTAGTCACCTACCTGAATGACTTAAAAGAAACTGATTCTATCCCCGAAGTAGTACCGCCTACTAAGCTTAAAGCCAAGCTGAGAAACTACCAGATGGAAGGCTTTAACTGGCTTAGCTTTATGAAGGAGCATGATATGGGGGCTATACTGGCTGATGATATGGGCCTTGGAAAGACCCTACAGACCCTTACCCTTCTTCAAAAGGAAAAAGAAAATGGGGCAGAGAATCCCTCTCTGATCATTCTACCTACTTCTCTGATCCACAACTGGCTATCTGAATCACAGAAGTTTACCCCTAATATGGACATCTATGTTTATGCAGGAGTAAATAGGATCAAAGATGTGAAGCAGTTCCCCGCCTATGACCTCATCCTCACTACCTATGGGATAGCCAGGCAAGATTGTGATATTCTCAAGGACTTCCCCTTTCATTACATCATCCTGGATGAAAGCCAGATGATCAAAAATCCCGTATCCAAGACAGCTAAGGCCATCAAGAAACTAGTCTCCAGGCATAGGCTTTCTTTGACGGGAACCCCTATAGAAAATACAGTCATGGATATCTGGTCTCAGATGTCATTTTTGAATCCAGGGCTGCTGGGTAGTGAAGCCTTTTTCAAGCGGTTTTATGTCACCCCCATAGAGAAAGATTTTGATGAGAAGAGATCTGAACGCCTGAGAAAGATCATCTACCCCTTTATTCTTAGGAGAAAAAAACAGCAAGTAGAAAAGGACTTACCCCCCAAGGTAGAAAAGCTCCATTATTGTGAGATGCATGAGGTGCAGAGCGAACTATATGAAGAAATAAGAAGTACCTACCGGAACTATCTCATGGAACTGATTCACTCCGGTACCTGGAAAAAGAATAAGCTCAACATCTTGACAGGCCTTCAAAAACTGAGGCAAATAGCTATACATCCGCAGCTTATAAATACAGAAATAGCCCTTCATGAGTCAGGCAAGTACCAGGAGGTAAAGAGACTGCTACAGGAAATCTTAGGGAAGGATTCTAAAGTCCTCATATTTTCCCAGTTTGTGAAGATGCTGCATATACTCAAAAAAGACCTCGACTATGAAGGCGTGAAGTATGCCTACCTGGACGGCTCTACCCGTGATAGAAAACAGCAAGTAGAACAATTCCAACAAGATAAATCCATCAAGGTATTTTTGATCAGCCTTAAAGCAGGTGGGGTGGGCTTAAATTTAACGGCTGCTGATTATGTATTTCTCTTAGACCCATGGTGGAATCCAGCAGTAGAAAAACAGGCTATAGACAGATCCCACCGTATAGGCCAAAAAAATACTGTCTTCTATTATAAGTTTATCACCAAGGACAGCATAGAAGAAAAAATCCTAAAGCTTCAACAGAAGAAGTCACGGCTCTCAGATGACATCATTACAGTAGAAGATGATATGTACAAATCCCTAAATGCTGATGATTTAGGGGATTTATTGCAGTAGTGCCTGCTGCCTAATTACTCCTCATCAGTTTTTCCTTATCTATCCTAATTTTCATATGTATTTCAGCATTGTTTGCTAAGGTGAATACCTACTTTTAGTAAAAATTGCAACTCAGCCTGTAGAAGAGGTAATAATTCTGGCAAACTATCATAAACCTAGCATTTCAAGCAGGAAAACGTCACATTATCAGAATTATAGCGGTGGCTAAATAGAAATTGCTGACAGCTCTTCCATTTCTATGGTTTTTTGTATGTGTCGAGTAACAGAGAATTAACGAGCTAACAATGAACCGCCATTCAACTACCCAAGAACATACCTATGTCCTGGAAAGGATAAAAGAAGGAGATGAGGGATTTCTAAAAGCATTGTACTTTGAAAATAGGCTAGCCTTCATCTCCTGTATGATGCGAAAAGTAGCCTGCCATGAAGAGATAGCCAGAGAGCTATATCAAAAGTCTTTTACCATCTTCTACTACAAGATAATAGATGGGGACCTTAGCCACCTGTTTTGTAAACCGCTGACCTTTTTAGTAGCCATAGGAAAAAACCTGTACCGTGATGAAATTAAGAAAAAGGATGCCCAAGCCCTAGATATACATGTTGAGGCTGCTCAGCATAGCTACACCCCTGAGTGTGAAGCAAGAATGGAAGAGCAAGACAGGAAGCACATGGTAAGGCGGATCTTTCATAGGATGGATGACTCTTGTAGGGAAATTCTCCAGCTATTCTACTTCCAAAAATTTAGCATGGAAAGCATAGCTAATCAGCTGGGTTACAGCAGTGATACGGTGGCCAGAAAGAAAAAATCTATCTGTCTAAAGAAAATTCGAAAAGTACTTAATACTACTTCCGTTTTGAATAACACTTATTGATTATCATCAAATTATTTCTCAATAAAATTTCAATACACATACTGAACGGGGGGGACGTTACGCCACTCCCAGGAACCAGGATGGGCAGATTACAGAGCTGAATAGTGGGCCCATGCGGCTTAGAACAACTCCCAAAATGGAGTCTGCCGGGCTGATATGGTAAGCAAAGGATAGACATAGGCAGCCGAAGGAAGAGGATAAAGCCCTAGTAGTTAGTAAAAGCAGAAACAAAATTACGTTCATACCGAAATCCGTTAGCACATGGACTTTCAAATCATTTATTTCCTTGATACTATTTTCCGGAAAAAGAAGCGCCTAAAAGAGGAAACGCCTATAGAAAGCATATCTAGGGATCAGCAGAAAGTATTAGCTGATTACCACTTTATCATTACAGAGTACCTTCAGTGGGAACAGGAAGAATTTGATAAGAGGTTGAAGGGATGGGAACGGGAAGCTGCGAAGGTGCAAAGTAGTCCTGTAGGAGTTAGACATTATGTCTTAGCTGCCTAAAAGCAGAGATGGTATTCAGGAATTCAGTGGTATTAAAATATTGTCTGATTTTCTGCTCAGTGACTTCTATAATTCTTGAGGGATACTGTTGGAGAATTCCATACTCATGGGTAGCCATCAGGATGGTGGTACCTGCTAAATTAATAGATCTAAGAATCTCCATAATATGCTGAGTGGCCGCAGGGTCCAGGTTTCCCGTAGGCTCATCTGCCACCATCAGAATGGGATCATTCACTAAGGCCCTGGCTATGGTTACCCGTTGCTGTTCTCCTCCTGAGAGTTGGTAAGGCATAGAGTGGGATCTGGCTGTCATCCCTACTTTAAAAAGAACTTCTGTTATTTTCTGTTTGATTCGACTTTTATCTTTCCATCCGCTTGCTAACATGGCAAAGCGGATGTTTTCAAATACGTTCCTGTCAGGCAATAACTGAAAGTCTTGAAATACAATCCCCAGCTTTCTTCTGAGAAAGGGTACTTCTTTTTTCTCTATGGTGTCCACCTGGTAATTCCCTACCTGTATATTACCTGCATCTGGAGCCACATCTGCATAGCACATCTTAAGCAGGGTACTCTTACCCATACCCGTTTTCCCTACTACGTATACAAATTCTCCCATTTTCACTTCAAAGGAGGCCCCCTTGAAGATCATTCTATCATTAAAGGAAATTCCTACATCTCTGAATAAGACGGCTGTTTTAGGCGTATCACTCATGGTACTCGTGTTTGCTTATCGGACACTCACTCCGGCAGAACTAACAGAAATAGTTTTATCAGCGTACTGGAAGTTTACCTCTCCTGGCCCTGCCTCCTTAGGACCTGGACTACTAGCTTGAAACGAATTATTCTTTCCCATATTCCATATTTCCTTGTGGATGATAGCTCCTTCTTCATTATAGTACAAAATTTCTCCGTCCAGCATATTCCGGTGAAAGGTACCTGTTAAAAAGGGGATGCCTGTCTCACGACTAACCACAAAGGGTCCATTCAATTCTCTTTCATAGTAGGAAAGCACATATTCCGGATTTCCATCTTCCCGGTATGTAGTCCATCGGTCATATTTATCATCATAGGCAAAGAAACCTGATTTTTGGGGCGTTCCAGTAGGAAAATAGGTGGTAGAAGGACCGTGCTTAAATCCCTTTTGAAAGGTAGTAACCTCTCTGGTGGTACCATCTTCATAAAAATGAATGCTCTCTCCATGTTCATGCCCTACCTGGAAGGGGAGAATCTGTTTCAGGCTTTCTCCGTCTTCATGGAAATAGAAAGCCGTATCCACTTCTATCCCATCCTTAAATTGACGGATAGCCATTAAGGTCCCGTCTGCATAGAACATTTTCATCTCTCCCTCATACTCTCCGGCATCTTTATTACAGCTTACAGAGAACTTGAGCTGCCCATTAATGTAGGACTCTGTACATACATCATCAGCCTCATTACAGGAGGTAAGAAACATACAAAAAGCAAGCGCACCCATTCCCCAACTAAGGGAGGATGCTTGAGGGAAAGTAAAGGAAGAACTGGTAGATAAAAACATTTATGACATGCGGCTTGGCCTTCTATTCCTTTCCTGATAGTCTCCGGAATAATTAGGAGGTAAAATGATAGAAAGTAGTAGATAAGCAAATACGGGCATAGGACCTGCAGCGAATAGGCCGGCGATAAACGCAAACCTAACCAAGGCTGCGGAAACTCCCATATACTCCGCTAATCCGCCTGCTACTCCAGAGAATACTTTATCTCTGCGGGAGCGCATGAGCACTTTCTTACCATCCGTACTTTGGGCACTTCTGGGCCTGGGGGCACTTCTGGTTCTAGCTCTTGCCCTTCTTCTCACGTATTGGGCTCTATCTCCAGTCTCCTTGGCGGCAGTACGGGTCCTCTCAGGTCCCTCAGGACTGACAGGAATAGGCTTAGTCTTACGGTACACATTTAAGGTAGGAAAGCTCAGCTCTTTCTGTCTAAAGGCTAGCTTAAGGGTTTTGTAAAACCCATAGCCTAATGCACCAAAGCCCACTACTGGCAAAGCCCCCATTAAAAAACCGGTAAGATCTGGTGGCAATAGGCCGCCTATTACCCCTGTCACAAAAAGGGCTGCGCCTGCTACTAATGCCATCATCCCTGCAAAAGAGAGTTTATTATTCTGGTCTTTTTCCTCCTCTTCTTCCAGTTCCCTGATCTTTTCGATATCATCATACATGAGGGAGGTATCGAATTCATCCAGTGAGGAAACTCTTCTATATTTTTCTCTGGCCATCTGTAATTAAAATAAATGCGAACTAAATCAATTACGACAAGTTTTTAGTGAAATTCAATCTGAATGTCGATTATGATCGTCATTTCAGGATGGGTTTTTTACGGTTAACTCCTCAGGCAAACAAAGGTACTGCTTCCGAAGACTTAACGGATCACATTCTGACCAAATCCACTTGATGAATGCTTTAGGATCAACATCTGAAAATGAGTCAAGGCTCAACACTCTCTCCTGTACTTTACGATCAGGTTGCAGTGCTAGTTTCAAGGCTTCAATTTCATTAAAGGTGGAAGGCTGGTTATGTCTGATTACTCTATGTAGTTTTCGTTTGAGATTTTTTAAAAATCGCTCATTTTTTACCCGCTGTCCTATAACTGATCTGGGCAGTGTTTCTGAATATTGACGGATATAGATTTCCAGCGCCTCTACGCTTTGAGAAAGATTTTCTCCCAGCCTAAGGTATTCTGTGTCTTGCCATATATTTGGCATATAGTCTTTATATAACTGGTGGAGATCTTTTTCTATCTCCTCCGGGCCTAATCCTAGCTTTTCCCAGGCAGCTAGTTGTTCTTTGCGGTAGATTAAGGCAGAAAACCGAGGTAGTAGAAGCGGGAAGTTGATCCCGTAGTGGTCAAAAATCCCCTTTAGCTGCAGCCAATAGGACAATTCTCCCCAGCCTCCTATATATGCCAGATTAGGGAGGATGATTTCCTGGTATAAAGGCCTTAGGGAAACGTTAGGGCTAAAATACTCTGGATGTGTTTGTATTTGGGATAGTAATTCCTCCGGTGAAAACGTAAATGAGCTATCATGTACCGTAAAGTGCCCATTCTGGGACATAATTCTCCCTCTAACCTCATCTACCATATAGAATAGGTTGATTTCCCTGGGGTGAATTTGCAAAGGATAGCCGGAAGCTTCCATTTCCCCTGAAGAGGCGGAAATAACAGAAAAACTGGTTTGCTGATTGAGTTCTCCCTCTATTACAGACGTAAACTGCTGCTTTAGCTCAGGCTCATCCGGATCTAGTAACACCAGTCCATAGTCTGCAAACAGCCCATACATAAATTCCATAAAGGCAGTCTTCATGGACTTCCCAGGCGTATATGCTCGTGTATATGCCTCAGGTAGGCGAGGCAGAGTAGCCAGAATCTCTTCCTGGAGAATGTGGGTACCTACTTTTCCCGCATGGGAAACATCATATGAGATCTTTTTTCCAAACGCTCGGTAGTAATGATTGATCTCTTCAAAATCATGGTCTTCGGTATGCACCCAGAAGATGGGGACAAAGTGGTATGCTGGATGTAATTTCTGGTGGTGCTCTGCCAATTTAATGACAGTCATGATTTTATAAATGGTATAAAGAGGCCCACCCCATAATACCAGTTGGTGCCCCGTGGTGAAGGTAAAAGTAGTAGGTGCCAGAATAGCATCTATATTTTTTTGGGTCTTCTCAGTTGTAGGAAGTGATTTGTGTTGACGTTTAAGTACCGCATGCAGGGCTTCCCTATCCAGTTTTTGGGAGGCCTTATCCTTGATAATCTCTGAAACATCAAAGTTATAGGGAGTATACTGGTAGAAAGGCCTCAAGGGCTCAGCGTGTTCCAGGTAGTCCTTACGTATATTTTTCTTAGGTATAGATTCCAACTTATGCGCGAGTTTTTAGGCGTTGTAACAACCAATCTAGTAAGAATAGCAGCCCAAATATGGCAACAAATCCGATAATCATAGTAGTAGGCTGCCAAATAATAAGTCCTCCTAGAATTCCTAACACAGTCCCTAAATACTGAATATACAGCAATTGCTCATTAGTAGCCTCCCAAATCAAACGCTCTAGCCTGGTTTCATCAAAGTGCTCCATCTGCTTCTGTAGTAATCCAATGATATCTATCCTATTTATCACATCCAGAAACACCTGGGTCATCATTTGTTCACTGGCCTTTTTATTTAGCCGTAAGAAAGCTACCAGCTTATCTATGTCCTCTTCCAGCTTTTCCAGTACATCTACTGCCACTTTAGGGATGTCCTTAACCACATTTGTAATGACCCCTTCATAGTCTTCCTTATTATAGCGTTTATAGGTCTGGAGAAGGAATTTCTTCACCCCAATATTCATATTCTCCTCTATCCTGCTATCAATAATCTGGTAAATATCATTCTTTATTTTCTCCTGCTGGGCATATTCTTCTAAGCCCTCATAAATGAGCCTCTTCACCAGACTTTTTAGGTCTTCATCTTTCAATACCCCTATGCTTCCCGTAATCAACAACTCATTTATCCGAATGATCAGGCCGGATTCTTCTACTCTTTGTCTGATAAGATCCTGGTTGAGAATATGGGTATGTATGCCTTTAGCCAGGGTGAAGATGATTCTCTCTTTTTGGGCTGGAATAAGCCCCTGACCCCAGATAGGCCTCCTTACTACTGGCCTAAAAAGCATCCTAATGGCTATGTAATTCGTGCCGTACCCTATAAGTCCGCTGACAGAAATAATGAAGAGGGCGTCTATTACCGTTTGGTAGGTACTGTAAAAGGCACTCACTCCCTCCATGGGAAGTGTAGTTAGCCCAAAACTGGAAACAAAGAGGAACATACACAGGTAGGGGCTGACCTTGAGTAATTGCAGCACTACCTTTTTCCTGACATCTACCTTGAACTGGTTAAAAGAGCCTTCGGTTTTGACAGACGGATCTTTTTGAAATATTTCCTGAACCGGAAAATGCTCTTTCAAATATGTCTGCAGGTCGTCTTTCATGCGCTTACGCTATTGGCAGGGAGTATGCCCTGCACCTAATAGGGTTATTCGACAAGATAATACTGTTGGTTTCGCTTCTCAAAAAGAATGGACAAATCCCACTTAATATAAATCCACCTTTCCATCTCCTTATTTTCTACCCTAAGCATCTCTGTACCAGCAGGTTTCCCGTACTGAACATATACTTTACCTCTATCTGAATTCCAGTCCTCTCCCGTATCAGATAAATACTGATCTGCTTCAAAGATCCGCTGGTAAAAGAGTTCCATCTCTTTTTCTGCTTCTACTTCTAATATACCTTCTGTCTTTCGCTTACCATATAGGCGTTGCCAGGACTTATTAAAGGCTTTTTCCTGATCTTCAGGATCTGAAACAGATAGTAAAGAATCTATAGTGGCAGGAAGAAAGGTTCCATACTTCATCATGGTTATGGAAGTAGGTAAGTCCTGGTATATCCGCTGCTTAATGGTTCCCTCTATGAAGAAATTGACGGTTTTCTCTTCTGGCGTCCCTCCTGTATTATCCCGTAGGTAGATCACTAACTGATATTCTCCTTCTTCCAGGTCTCCAATGGGGAACCTATCACTGTAAACCCCTTTTCTCCCTATCATCACTACTTGCCCTTCTTTTTCTCTTTCAGAGGTGTAGGTAAAGGCATTTTCACTTATCCCTCCAGGATTCTCTTTGAAGATAACAGCGCTGGCAGTCATGCTAGAGGCACGACTACCATATACCTCAATATAACAGCTTATGACCTGGCTGTCAGGTACTAAGGTAGGGATTATAGTAGGTCCAATAGAGACTAAAGGGGAAGCGGGAGAAATCTCCTGATAAGAAATCAGTATATCTGACAAGGCATTTTCTCCTGCCATGGCGGTACTTTCAAAGGTTTGCTGAAACAGGTAATTCTCCCCACTTTCTTTATCAAAAATGTCCACAGTTACGTCATATATACCTTTAGGTAGCCTCACAAATTGCTTAAGAATCTCTGCTCCCTGCACTCGTACACTCTGTTCTCGCTGGTAGAAAACCTGATAGGAATTTTTCAACCTAATGGTGATCTCTACCCCTATTTCCTTTGGGAGGGCCTCCTCTATGGGGTTATACGCCAGAAGGAGAACCGCATTATCTGCTCCACTGACCATGCTCTTCCAGGTAACCTCCCACTGTGCATACATATGCCCAGGTATACCCACAACCCAGAAAACTACCAAGAGCAGGAACATCCTTTGAGGCATTCTATGTAGCATAGGTATCAAACAACTTTTCCTATTAAATCATACTCCATGGCGTCTGTGATTTCCACCTGGCTAAAATCTCCTACTGTTAAGCCCTCTCCGTAGATGATGACTTCATTATCCACTTCTGGAGAATCTGCATCTGTTCTTCCCACATAATAGCCATCCTCTTCTCTGTCTATTAAGCACTTAAGGACTTTTCCTGTCTTTTTCTGGTTTAAGGAGAATGAGATATCCTGCTGTAGCTCCATGATTTCATCCTTCCGTCTATCTTTTACTTCTGCTGGGATAAGATCCTTATACACATCTCCTGCATGCGTATTCTCCTCATGCGAATAGGAAAATACTCCTATCCTATCTATTGAAAACTGTTCTACAAATTCCTTGAGAGCCTTGTGGTCATCCTCTGTTTCTCCGGGGTGACCTACTAGCAGCGTTGTTCTCACAGTAATATCAGGAACTCTTTCCCTGATAGTTTCCATCAATTTTACTGTCCGTCTTTGATTGATACCCCTACGCATATGCTTAAGCACATTATCAGAGATGTGTTGGAGGGGGATGTCTAAGTAATTACAGATATTATCTCGTTCTCGAATAGTATCCAGTATGTCTGTGGGGAAGCCGGATGGATAAGCGTAGTGTAAGCGGATCCATTCCAGCCCCTCTACATCTGATAGGTTCTTCAGTAAGTCATTTAGCTTGCGATCCCCATACAGGTCTAATCCGTAATAGGTAAGATCCTGAGCGATTAGGATTAGCTCCTTCACTCCTTTTTTGACTAGAAAGCCCGCCTCCTCTACCAGAGAATCTATGCTTCTGGATCTGTGTTTCCCGCGCATAAGTGGAATAGCACAGAAACTACATGGCCTATTGCAGCCCTCAGCTATTTTGAGGTATGCATAGTGCCCATCAGTAGTAGGATCTCTTTCTCCTATCAGCTCATGCTGATAATCTGCTCCCAGTTCAGAGACTAAATCAGCCATATCCTGGGTACCAAAGTAGCGGTTTACCTCAGGAATTTCTTTCTCTAAATCTCCTTTATATCTCTCTGATAAGCAGCCCGTTACAAAAAGCTTTTCTATTCCCCCTTCTTCCTTTAAAGCAGCATACTGGAGAATGGTATTGACAGATTCTTCCTTAGCTCTATCTATGAAGCCACAGGTGTTAATCACTACCACATTAGCATCGCTCCCGTTCTCTTCATGGACAGTATCTACCCCACTCCCCTGGAGCTGGGACAGCAATACTTCGGAGTCCACCGTATTTTTGGAGCATCCTAAGGTAATGATGTTTACCTTATCCTTATTTGGCGTTTTTGCTTTTTTAAAGGGTTTTGTTTGCATTCCGCTATTCTCTCGCCGCTAATTTATTCTCTTAAACATGGACTCTATGAAGGCCAAGGGATCAAATACCTGTAGATCATCTATCCCTTCCCCTACCCCTATATACTTAACGGGAATTTTAAACTGGTCAGCTACGCCTATAACTACCCCGCCTTTAGCCGTTCCATCTAGTTTAGTCAATGCCAGAGAAGAAACCTGAGTGGCCTTAGTAAAGGCATCCGCCTGGGCTATGGCATTCTGGCCTGTAGATGCGTCTAACACCAGCAAGACCTCATGAGGAACCTCAGGAACCAGTTTGGACATAGACCGCTTAATCTTACTCAGCTCGTTCATCAGGTTGACCTTATTATGAAGCCTACCTGCAGTATCTAGTATGACTACATCATACTCCCCTTCATA
Organism: Bacteroidota bacterium; assembly: GCA_039026975.1. Lineage (GTDB taxonomy): Bacteria > Bacteroidota > Bacteroidia > J057 > J057 > JBCBKZ01. The sequence goes on from JBCCLI010000041.1 coordinate 15,680, forward strand.
GCCTTTTTTCATAGTTTCATAGGCTACAGCGGCAGGATCTGTATGCATTCCTTTATCTACTATGTCTACCTCTACCCTTTCAGACCAACGAATAAGTTGGTCAACAGCTGCAGCGCGGAATGTGTCTCCAGCCCCTAGTAGGACCTTCTTCCCATCTTGCTTAAATCTGTAGGCTAGTTTCCCTATGGTGGTAGTTTTTCCCACTCCATTCACCCCTACTACCATAATGACGTATGGAAGCTTCTTGCCTTCATATTCTCCTGTCTCAGGTAGATGAAACCCATTTATGACTTCCTCTCCATGACTTTCCAGAATGAGTTCCTTGATTTCATCTTTTAAGAGAAAGTCTAATTCAGAGGCTGAGGTATACTTATCGCTAGCGACTCTTTCTTCAATTCTCTCAATGATCTTCACCGTAGTTTTTACCCCTACATCACTGGTAATAAGGACATCTTCTAGCTCATCTAGCACCGTATCATCTACCTTACTTTTTCCTACTATGGCTTTGCTAAGCTTAGAAAAAAACCCCTGCTTGGTTTTCTCAAGCCCTTTATCCAGTTTATCTGAATTCTCCTTCTTTTTGAAAAAATTACCTATCGCCATATTGAAAATCTTGGTAAGGCCGCAAATATACACTTTTCAACCCATAAAAGAGAAGGAAGTTACGAGTAAGGAAATATTTAAAGAATTCTCTTACAGGTTGTCTGCCAGTACACTAACCACTTTAAAAAGCTCCTTCCCACCAGTATCCTGACGGGTGACTTCAAATACAATGACATACATACCTATGTCTGCTTTTTGGTTATCCTCATCTCTACCATCCCAAAATAATGTTCCTTCAGTAGTGCCAGGGAGAAAATTCTGTTGGAGAATACGAATTTTCCTTCCATTTGTATCATAAATGTGTACCCTCGCATTGGCTCCCGTAAAATTGAAGTTGTAATTGATGGCTAGCACATCATCAGTTCCATCTCCATTAGGTGAGAAGGTTTCTTTAGTTAAAAACACTTCTTCATTTCCTGTTACGGCTTCTACTACTTGAGAATTTTCATATCCAGGTGTCGCAAAATTCACGGTCCTGGCAGCTGAATGCCAATTGTCTGGATCACTGGCTGATCTTCTTAGGGAAATTCTCTCAAGAGATACACCTTTATCATCCTCCAGGGTTGGGAAGTGTAAATCATCAGCATACAGGAAAATATCTAAGGCCGGAGAGACTGAGTCAGCCGCTAATATGGCTACTCCTCCCTCAGAGGCAGGGAAGGATGGGAAAGAGGCAGTCTGTAGAAATTGGGCTTCAAGAGGAGGCAGATAAGTCGCTTTCTGTACGTCTACATCTTTGCTTAGGCAGAGCAGCCTTCCAGGGAGAAACAAGAAGGATTGGTCTGTGATGGGGTCCTCATCTATCAGGATTCCATCTTCAGGGTCCAGCCTTCCTACCTTCACTGTCCTTAGGTCAATGATCTTATTGGAAGCATTATAAATCTCTACAAAATCACTTCCCCCATCCAGTGGGTCAAACAGAATCTCATTAATGAGTATGTCACCCACCTGCGGAAGGGAAGGTAATCCTAATAATTCTGTACTTGCTAACTCATTACCGGCACAGTCTGTAATGCTCCTGAGCTGTAATTCATAGGTAATCTGATCCTGTAGAGCTTGTTCGAAGAGAAGTAGCACCTCATCAGGCATATCCTCCATAACAGATACGGCCAGGGGGATTCCTATGCCTTGATTGATTTCATAGGCCGTAGGATTATCCAGAGAAGCTAGGTCCATAGGCTCACTAAACACAATCCTGACCGTTAGAGAGTCCACTATTTCCAGGCTAATGACACTGGGAGCAACCTCATCTATAAAGGTGCCGAACACGCTATTTACAGCTCCCGGAGTACCCCCTATACTAGCATTAGACGCATTCCAATTGAAGGCATTATTACAATTCACAAAATCAGGATCTATCCGCTCCAAAGTGAATCCCCCATCATCCTTATCAGGGTCTCTGAACCAAGATCTTTCATAGCTTATCTGATCTATTAGTATTCCATTCTCATCCCGTATCCTAATAGTCTCCTGGGTATTTCCAAGGCCGGGAAAGGTAGGAACACTAAGTACCTGACCCAGGGCTTGGTACTCATTAGCTATCTCTTCATCTGTTATGATCAGAAATGCTCCTGGGGTAAGCGTATATGCACCCAGTGTAGCGGTGCTACTGACATCTTCTACAGTCCATCCATCTAGGCTGATAGCTGTGGCAGAGCGGTTATACAATTCTATAAACTCACCTTCTGGCAGGCCCAGGGAAGGGACCGGATCAGTGTAAATTTCATTAATGACTATGTCAAACGGCTGTGCGCCTTTCCCAACAACCAGTGTTCTACTTTCAGTATCCGCTAATATATTTCCTGAACAATCCAATACAGAGGAAATGCTTAGTGTATACACTACACCTGTATCCAACTGAGGAAGAGTGAGTAGAACACAGAGAAAATCAGGTCCTTCAGCTACTGCCTGAGCAGGTACCCCTATCCCACTTATTTCATAGTTACTTACATTTTCCAGGCTAGCAGGATCCATAGCCTCATTAAAACACAATCTTACTGAGCTAGCATCCAGTAAACTTGCACTCAGCAGCTCTGGTGCCTGGGTGTCCGGTGTCTGATCAAATACGCTATTTTGCTGTCCAGGTGTACCTCCTACACTAGCGTTTGATGCTCGCCAGTTACTTAGGGGGGCACATCCTAATTTATCAGGATTAATTAATTCCAGGCTAACTCCTCCATCATCTTTATCAGAGTCTTCATACCAGCTTCTTAAGTACTCTACACTATCTAATAGTATGCCTGCATCAGAACGTAGCCCCAGCTCATCTCCATTATTAGATAAAGTAGGAAAGGGAGTCATTCCCACTACCGGGCCAAATCCAGTGAAATCTGCCACATTAGTGGCACTAGTGAGAATGACATAGGCACCTGGCTCCAGGATAAAAGGAGGAATGTCTCCTACTGTAGACCCATTAGAAAGCGTATAGGCATTCAAATCCAGGAATTTCTCACTCCGATTTAATAGCTCTACAAATTCTCCCTCCGGCAGTCCCACCACAGGAGTAGGATCAGCCAATACCTCATTAATGATAATATCTTTAAAAGCTGCTTCCTCTAGCTGGAAAAAGGTAAAGGGTAAGCTCACGCTGACAGTCATGGTATTCCCTACTACATCAGTTATACCACTTATGCTAACCTCATAATCTATCCCACTCTGAAGGGAAGTATCCAGGCTCAGTAGCACCTCAGCGGCATTATTCTCATTGAGGATAGCCATTCTGGGAGTACCTATCCCATTATCCACAGCATAATTAGTAGTTGTTTGGGCAGACAATTCCTGAAGGGGTTCGGAAAACAGTATGGCTAAGGAGTCTGCTGATACAGCACTTACTGATAAAGGCTCAGGGGGGGTTAGATCTTCTATCTGTTGGGTAATAGAAATATCATCAAAAATGAAATCATCCCCTCTACTTGCTGTATGCCTCACCACCAATCCAAAAAAGGAAGTGGACAGGTAAGTATCATCAGTAGCTGTCCCTTGAGACTGGAAGCTGGTGGTTCCACTTTCCTGAGCTTGTATCTCCCACCTCCCCTCCTCATCTCTTATTACTTGTATGAGGGCATCTAATCCTCCACCTGCAATAGGTTGTTCTCCATCAATCAAAAGCGTTTCATCAGTTCCATCTTGTCTGTAGAGGTTGATCCCGTCTGAAGAGCCTGATTCTCCTATTTCAAGAAAATAGCCATTTAAGGCTGCCGTGAGTATAGGCTGATCTGAAACCAAGTAGATTCTGGATTTATTAGACCCACTAGGGGGGAAATCCATTTGGAGGTAAAATTCCCATCTTACATTAGTAGCCAAGGTTTGGGGGGTACTTAGGTAAATTGTTTCTGTAACACTCTGGCCATTTGACTGTAACTGAGCATTTCCATTTACCCTGAAAAGTGAAATATCCCCACCCCAAACCGGATTGGCTGTAAAATCTCCATCATTAAAATCTTCTGAAAGTTGTGAGAAACCTGAAAGATATGTTAACAAAATGAATATCAGCAATATGCAGCTCTTCTTCATATGTCTATGTGGTAATTCTGGTAGTAAGAAGATCTATATGTTACGAGGATAACGATTTTACATAAAGAAATAATAAAATTATCATAAAAAAGAGGAGACAATCCGAAATTTGGAATGTCTCCTTCAAGTATACATGTAGAATTTGGGTTAACCTTTATCTTAGATATACCTTTTCAGTAGATAGCGTAAATACTTCTGAAGCTACAGTAAAAGTAATTTCTCTGGCAGGTACAGAACGTAGATCATACACTTTAGAAAAGCCACCTGAGGGAGAAATCTCATCTTCTAGCAAGAGCTTATCCCCCGTATAAATAAAAACGGAAATGTCATCAGTTAGCGGACCGGCTACTGTCAACCTGAATTTCCCTTCATCTACTTTGGAGATATTAGTGGAAATAAGTTCCATATTACCAGCGGAACTCACATTAATGGCTTTGGCTGTGGTACCACTGCCATCATAAACCACTATTTCATACTTTCCTTCCTTTACGTTTAAGAAATTGATAGGTAGGGTAAAGCCCTTGGTTTTTTTAATGGTTTTTGAAAAGAGCCTATTCTTAAACTCATCCATTACTACGACTCTCACATTCTGTTCTTTCTGGGATTCATAAAAAAGGTGGTACACCTGCTGTCCTGGCTCCTTCACCACTATGATGCTATTAGCGGTAGCATCTACAGGAGAAGCTGAAACAATGGTAGCTGCTGCTAGCAGTACAAGAGAGAGCATGAACACTGTCTTTTTCATAACCTAAGTGTTTGGTTGTTTATTGAGATACATCCTCAAGAAGGGGCCCATGGATTAACTTTCAAACTATCATGACACTTATTTACATTCTTTTAAATCATTAGATATTTAGTTTTATTTTTAAACATCTAACAGAAAAATATTTTTCAAGCAGGCATCCTTTCTGATTTATACTTTGTCATTTTTGAATAGGAATATTGCTTGTACCTTTGTAGCCTATGGGAAGAAGATTTATCCCTTTTCAGGCTAGTATGATCTTAGAAGATGCTGCATCTGACGGACTGGCTGTAGCCAGACACGGTGAAAGAGTCATATTTGTAGAAAGAGGGGTTCCGGGGGATACGGCTATGGTAAATGTTTTCCGGAGAAAGAAAAAGGCACTGATAGGTAAAATCCTCAGCGTAGAAGAACCCTCCTCCGATAGAATCTCTCCCCTTTGTGAACATTTCGGGGTTTGTGGTGGCTGTAAGTGGCAGATGATGCAGTACGCTGCCCAGCTAAAATGGAAACAGAAACAGGTTCATGATGCCTTCCAGCGGATAGCTAAAGTGGAGGTAAAGGACAAAAAACCCATTTTGGGCGCTGATCCCATTTATCATTATAGGAATAAGCTGGAGTTTACCTTCAGCTCTAAAGCCTGGCTCACCAGGGAGCAAATAAGCAGTGATCAAAAAATTGATCAGAGGGTCCTTGGCTACCATACCCCTAGAATTTTTGATAAAATCATTGATATAGATACTTGTCATCTACAGAGAGAAATTATCAATGATATCCGAAACCGAACAAAGGAAATAGCTAGAGAGCTAGGGATTCCCTTTTATGATATAAGGGAACATACCGGCTTTCTAAGAAGTCTTGTATTCAGGTCTGCAGAATATGATCAGGAGCTTATGCTGACACTCATTGTATCAGCATATAAACCCGCATGGCTAGAAGCGATCTTCTCCCGCTTAGCCTCAGAATTTCCGCAAATCAATCACTTTATCTACATAGTGAATGAGAAGCTAAATAGCTCTTATAGCGACTTGGCTTTTCATGTTTGGAGAGGGAAAAATTATGTAACTGAAAAACTGGGAAAGTATCTCTTCAAAATCAGTCCTACTTCATTTTTTCAGACTAACCCCTTTCAGGCAGAAAGGCTTTATGCCACCGTCAAACAGTTTCTCAAAGACTCTCTTCCGGAAGGAAAGAACCAGCACGAACTGATTTATGACTTATATACAGGGACAGGTAGCATTGGAATTTATGTATCAGAATTGGCTAAGTCCATTGTAGGGATAGAGTATGTGGAATCTGCAGTTAAAGATGCTTACGAAAATGCCTCCCTGAATCAGCTAACGCATTTACGTTTTCATGCAGGGGATATGAAGAAGGTGCTGGATGCGTCTTTCGTGGCGGAGCATGGAACCCCTGATGTCATCATCACTGACCCGCCTCGTGCAGGTATGGATCCTAAGGTGGTAGAGAGGGTATTGGCCCTTTCTCCTGAACATATCATCTATGTAAGTTGTAAGCCTTCTACGCAAGCCAGAGATGTAGCCCTACTGGATGAACAGTATGAGGTGCTGGCTATCCAACCAGTAGATATGTTTCCACAAACAGCTCATGTGGAGAATGTGGCATGGTTAAAAAAGCGTTCCTTGGCTGAATAGGCCGTACAGTTCAGCTTTGATTTTATTAATGATGATACCCAGATGTTCTGCATCATCCTTAAAATTGAGTTGGTCTATGGAGAACTCCATTTTTTTTCCATACTGATAGCCCTCATACCAGTCATCATAGCGGACATTCAGCCTTTTAAGGTAATCTAGCCTGATAGAATCTTCATATTCTCTCCCTCTGTTCTGGATTTGGTCTACCAAGGTAGGAATACTTCCTTTAAGGTAAATGAGAAGATCCGGCGGTTTCACTAAATCAGCTATGGTCAGGAACAGCTGCTTATAGGTTTCAAAATCTCTGCCTGACATCAAGCCCATGGAGTGGAGGTTAGGGGCAAATATCTGGGCATCTTCATAGATAGTCCTATCCTGAATGACATTCTTATTTTGCTGCTGGATATCTATGATTTTCCTGAGACGGGAGTGGAGGAAAGAGACCTGAAGATTAAATGACCACCTGGGCATATCTGTATAAAAATCCATTAGGTATGGATTTTCTTCATTGTCCTCAAACATGGTTTGAAACCCGAAATACTTGGATAACAAGATGGCGAGTGTGGTTTTTCCCGCCCCTATGTTACCGGCGATAGCAATATGCATGAAATACTAAGATTGGGTATGAATAGGCTCTCCCATGTCTTCTCTACGATGAAATATACACTTTATTTTTATATCCCAATCTTTCCCGTAAGCGGTTTAGCACGCTAGCTGCTACTTTCCTGGCTCTGTCAGACCCTTTTTGTAGTTCCTCATCTATCAGATGTTTATTCTCCATATAGTAAGTGTAGCGCTCTCTTTCCTCTTTAAAAATTTCCTTAACCAGGTCTAGTAGAGCTGTTTTAGCATGTCCATATCCATAATTCCCACCTTCATAATTTTTCCGCATTTGGGCTACTTGCTGTTCATTAGCGAGAAGTTTATACAAAGCAAATACATTACAGGTATCAGGATTTTTGGGATCTTCCATGGGAGTAGAATCCGTTACTATCTTCATCACCTGCTTCTTCAGCTTTTTATCAGGTTGGAAAATCACAATGGTATTATCCCTGGACTTACTCATTTTCTCTCCATCTATTCCAGGGATAATCATGACCGCCTCATCAATTTTAGCTTCCGGTACTACAAGAGAATCTTCTCCATAGGTATTATTCACAGCATTAGCCAGGTTACGGGTAAACTCTAAATGCTGCTTTTGATCCTTTCCCACAGGTACAATATCAGCATCATACAGTAGGATATCTGCTGCCATCAGTACCGGATACGTAAATATACCTGTGTTCACCTGCTCCATCCTGTCTGCCTTATCTTTAAATGAATGGGCCAGCTTTAGCCGGTTATAGGGCATAAAACAGGTTAGGTACCAGCTTAGCTCTGCTACTTCCGGGACATCAGACTGTCTGTAAAAAATGGTCTTGTCTGTGTCTAGGCCGCAGGCTAACCATGCGGCAGCTGTAGTGTAAGTATTTTCTTCCAGAACATTCCCCTCTCTAATAGCCGTGAGAGAGTGCATGTCTGCAATGAAGAGGAAGGAAGAATTACTAGAATCTTTAGATAATTCTATTGCAGGGAGAATAGCTCCCAAAAGGTTCCCTAGGTGGGGAACACCTGTACTCTGAATCCCTGTTAAAATACGTGCCATAACCCTATGATGTCTTATCGAGCACGAAGGTAGGAAAAATGAAGATTAGTGAAAGGGGATAGTACCAAAAGGTTTGCTAATCCAATCCCTACTTATCTGAGCTCGAAAGAAGATTAATTTGCTCTTTGGCAAACTCAGCTGTACGTTCATCTCCCTCTTTGATCACTTTTTCATAATAAGAAATAGCTTTTGCTTTATCTCCTTTCAAGCTGTAAGCACGAGCTATATTAGCTAAGACGATATAATCCTCAGGGGCAATTTTTTCTGCCTTCAATAAATAAGAGATAGCATCATCATACTTTTCTGTCAATAGGTAGGTCACAGAAATATTCGACAGACTCTCTACATGTTCTGGGTAGAATTCAAGAATTTTTTCTGCCACTTCTCTCATATTCCCAAGGAGAGCTTTATCTCCACTTTGATAGAACTTTAGTTGGTATGTTTGGAGAACGGATAAAAACTTCTTGGCTCCACCAGCTAGTTCCTCACCTAAGGTCCATGTCCATCTATTATCATTAGTTGAGGAATGCGTAACAGTCTTCTTCAACTCCTCTGTAAATTCGTCCCAATACTTGGCTTCTGAGAGTACATGTAACTTCCCAAACCGCATGTCTAGCCTATCAGGAAATTTCTCTATCCCTTCATCAATCTTGTTAATGCCCAGCCTAAAAGGCTTTTCCAAATAGTATACCTGCCCAGTGATATATGCCTGAGTTTCTCCGCTACTATCCTGAATAGCCAAAGCATCTTCTGAACCGGTGACATCAGCTAGGCCTAATACTTCTTTTCTGGCTTGATTTACATAATGATTAAAATAGGCTACACATAACTCAGGGTCATATGGAGTAGTATTTTCCCATTTTTTAAGAACCTCAATTTGACCCAAAGAGTCCTTTTCTTGCAGGTACTGATTAAATTCTGAACTAAAGTCCTGACAATTTGAAGGGAAATAGAGACCTATCTGAATTAAGATGATACCCAGTAATCTTTTCATGACCATACGGATTAGTTCTTAAGAAAGCTTATAAAAGAACAACCCAAATTGTATGAAGATATTCTCCTAGTTTTACAAATTATATAGCCCTAGACTAACTCGCACCAGGAAATCAATCACCCATGCAAAGAACCCTATACCAACTCAAAGCTGGCAGCCTGAAAAACATGAAGCTGATAGAGGAAGGACTATCTGCTCTCGGCCCCCAAGAAGTAAGTGTACAAGTCAAAGCTATAGGGCTCAATTTTGCAGATGTATTTGCCATCTGGGGATTATATAAAGCTACCCCGCCTGGACTATTCACTCCAGGCCTGGAATATGCAGGAGAGATCATAGCTGTAGGCAGTGAAGTAACAAGTGTAAAGGTAGGAGATCAGGTGATGGGCGTTACTCGCTTCGGGGCATATGCTACCCATCTCAACATAGATCACAGATACGTAATCCCTCTGCCTGAAGGTTGGACTCACGAAGAAGGGGCTGCTTATCTGGTGCAGGTGCTCACGGCTTATTACGGACTCCAGGAATTAGGTGCCATAAAAGAAAAACAAATTGTCCTCATCCACTCTGCTGCCGGAGGGGTGGGCATCTGGGCCAATAGGATAGCTAAAGCCTATAACTGCTTTACCATAGGCACAGTTGGCAACCAGAGCAAGATTCAATTCTGCAAGGATGAGGGGTATGATAAAGTCATCGTGAGAGGAAAGGACTTCCCGGAAAAATTATCAGAGGCATTGGGCGAGCTTCCGCTAAACCTGGTCATGGAGTGTATTGGTGGAAAAATTCTCTCACAGAGTTATGAAGCTACAGCCCCCATGGGAAGGGTGATCGTGTATGGCTCTGCTCAGTATGCCTCCCCCGGTAACAGGCCCAACCTCTTCCGGATGATTCCGCTTTACCTATCTCGTCCCAGGCTGGACCCTCAAAACATGACCGCTGAGAATAAGTCTGTCATGGCCTTTAATTTGATCTTTCTCTTTGAGCATGCTGATATCATGCACAAGATCCTTACGGAGCTTCAGCCCCTTAGCTTAGGTAAGCCCTATGTGGGCCATGTGTTCCCATTTAACGAGCTTCCCTCTGCCATCAGATTATTCCAAACAGGCAAAACCATGGGAAAAATTATCATTCAGCCCTAACTGTGGAAAAAAAGTAACAAATCTTTTCTTCAAACTTATCATCAGAGAAAAAA
>JBCCLI010000042.1:0-25869 GCA_039026975.1 Bacteroidota bacterium
CCGCACACATCATGGACTCGCTTGTGATATGCTCAGCCAGGAAAACCGAGAAATCTACTTATCACTTGAGGAAAAGGAGGTGGAAGGGCTACATCCCACAGCTGCTGGTGATGTACGCTTAAGCTTAGTCCCATATGAAGAAGTAAAGCTGGAAGAAGCAGACAGTCAATATGCCGACTGGAGTAAAATCTCCTTTCCTATTATGATAAGGACATGGAAGGCAGGGGATAGAATGAAGCCGCTGGGTATGTCCGGTAGTAAGAAAATCAGCGATATCCTGAATGACCTAAAAGTGAGCCCAGCTAAAAAATCTGGTATGCTGGTATTAGCAGATTCAAAGGGGATATTCTCCTTAAAAGGGTATAGAATCTCAGATAAGGTAAAACTTGCTAAAGACAGTACGAGGGTACTAAAAATAGTCTACGAAGGAATATGAAATATCTATTTTATGGTTTAGTAGTATGGGTATGTGTATACGGGCAAGGATGTAGTTCCTCTGAACCGGCTGAAGAAGCAACAGAACAGAAAAGTATCCGTGAGGTGGACAGGCTAGCCATTTTAATAGATAAAAATCCCAGGGACTACACCCTATATGAAGAACGATCTCGTGCATGGTATCAGGAAGGAGAGGTAGATTCTGCTTTACAAGCCGTTAACCATGCGCTAGCCTTATTTCGGAATGGGTCAGAGCTACACTACCTAAAAGGTTTTTACCTGTGGAACCTACAAGACACCCTCCAGGCCTTAGCTTCCCTGGATGCAGCCATAGGGCTAGGATCAGAGAATCCAGAAGCTTATTACCAGAAAGGCCAAATTTTATTTTTCCAGGAAAAGTATGATGAGGTGGTCCGCTGGTATGAGGAAGCGCTTGCCAGAGATAGTCTGGAACCCACTTACCTCATGGCTAAAGGGCTGCTACTGGAAGCGCAGGGTAGGGTGGATGAGGCAGTAAGCTGGCATAAACAGGCAGTAGAGCTAGATACCTCCTTTATTAAGTCTTTAGCCAGGCTGCATGATCTCTACCTGGGGCATTATGGAAATGAGTTAGTAGCTAAAACCTTTACAGATAGAATCCTGCGTGTAGACCCTGGCCACCCCCTGGGACGATTCCAGCTAGGGGATTACTACTTTAGACAAGCTATTCAAAAAGACCCTCTAAGAAATCAGGAGGCCTACCAGCAAGCCCTCAATGAAGCTATAGTTCAGTATACTATCGCCATCAGGAGAGATACCCTCTTCGCAGATGCTTACTATAATAGAGGCTACAGCTACTTGTTAGCTGATCATGCAGGCATAGCCCTGGAAGATTTTACCCAGGTAAGGAAACTTTCTCCTAACCACCCACAGGCGCTATTTATGACGGCCTCTATTTATGAAAGCTATGGTGATTTATCCACGGCTCTTACTTTTTATCAGCAGGTGTTAAAAGTAGATTCCTCCTTTCCTGAAGCTAAAGAGGCGGTTAATGAAATTCTTAATACCTTGTCCGGAGGATAGGAAGAAAGGAGAATGCTCCTTTTTCACATGCACATAGTAAACACCTTGGAATATGAGAATGAGTTGTGGCAGGCTTCTGCTTTTTACGTGGATCTGGATAGCCTATCTATGTTCTCCAGCCCAGTCCCTGGTGCTAAAAACAGACCCCTCCTATTATAAGCCTGTTCAACAAAGAGCTGATGGGCAAGCACCTGGATTAGGGCTGGGAATCTGTATTTCCGGGGGAGGACACAGGGCTTCTAATCTTGGAGCAGCCATTTTGATGGCGCTTGAAAACTATCCTTATTATGACCAAAAAGATACCCTCTTTAACTTACTGAATGAGATGGATTACATCAGTGGGGTATCAGGAGGTACTTGGATAGGAGGTGCTTACATGGCCAGAAGGCTCACCCACACTGGATCTATTCCTTATTCACTACTAAGAAATTTTGATAAAGAGTTAGGGAACCAACTTAGGAAGAATTACCAAAGTGGGCTGATCCTTCATCTGTTTAACCCCAGGTTGTGGTTCTCTGTAAAAAATACGGGAGATATACTGGAGAAAAGGATACATCAGAACCTGTTGCTAGGGAGGAAGAATCACCATATACGTCTGAGTGATTTTCTGATTCCCACATGGTCAGATGAGCCTGTCAAGCACCCTTATTTTATACCGGCGGCTACTAACTTTGAGAACTTTGCGCAGGTACCCATTATGCCTGACGTAGTAGAGAAATATCAGCTTCATAGGTATACCCACCTGATGAAGGCACATAACCTTCCCCTAAGGGATAGTACGAATCATACCTATGACGGAGGCCATCTACCATTATCCATAGGGGTAAAGGCTAGCTCTAGTTTTCCAGTGGCTATTCCTGTTTCTACTTTTGAGCGTACTTTTCCTGACAGTTTTCTAGTTACCAAGGATAGGTATTTACGGCTCACAGATGGGGGGCTAACTGATCAGTTGGGATATAAGCCTGCGCTGACTTTTCTCGAACAAGATCACATAGCCCGGTATAAGTATCTGCTCGTAGTAGATGCTAAAAATAAAGAAGTCTCATCTGCTTATTCTCGATACAGAGGGCGTCCTAACCTCATTAGGGTATTAGTGAGGGCGCTGTATGCAGGGCTAGAAAGTAAGTATACCACCATTTTTGAGGATATGGAACGCAGGGCTAATCTGAGCCAGACCCAAATCATTACCTTTAACATTTATTCTCTTACCCAAAGCTTTCAGAACTTTGACCTGATCTCCTACTCGCGTATGAATGCAAGGATTAAAAGCCAGTTAGCAGAACAGCTACTGACAGAGTACCGAGGAAAGTCTGCTGAAGAGTTGTTGAAGGCTGAACTAGATCCTACAGAGTGCTTGCTGCTCTATCACCTCTACACTAAAATAGGGACAAAGCTCAAGCTAACTAAGGATGAGCAGACCATTATTCTGCTAGCAGGTTTTCAGATGGTTAAGGCACAGTCAGCGCAGATAAACCGAATGATCACCACAAGTTTATTGGATAGTCCTATCTACATAGATGAAGTGATAACCACTAAGGAGTAGGGGGAGAAAGCAATGATATGATAGAGGAAAGCTTGATTAGGGATGATGATAGCATGAGAATCATCAATACGAATGAGTGAGATTCCATGTAGAAGGTAGTCCGTTATCATTGCTATATCACCTTCTGTGGGTTTGACTTTTCCAATAGAAAAAAGTAGCCACGTATGCCCTTTCCCTTTGAGATAGGCTTAGCCCTTTGTGGGAACTCCCTACCTAAGAAGGTATAGTATAGCCAATGTTCATATAAGTTAAGTTGCATATACTTTCCATTTGATTAGGAGGATTATGCTTTACTTTTTCCAAGCTCGGAATGATTATCCTCTACCTAGAAATGTCTAACTCTATTGGATTCCATTTGACTGAAAAAATCTTGGAAAGTGTTATAACTTAGTTATATTTAGGATATGATAGTTGAATCAGAAAGAATTATTGATAGTATAATTCAGCTTGCAGATAAAGAGGGATGGTCAAGAATGACGGTTCGCTCAATATCTAAGAAAATTGGATACAGTACGATAAAAATTTACTCTGACTACGGAAGCAAAGAGAACCTATTGCTGGAAATTCAAAAAGGCGGGTTCCAAAAAATTAATAAAAAATACAACGAAGCTAAAATTGAGGGAGGTATTAATGAAGAAAATTTGGTTAACGTTAGTTGCGCCCATGTTTTGTTCTCGCAGGAAAATAAAGCTTTATATGATTTGATGTACTCCCTTAATGGGGCAAATTGTATTGAAGGGGCTTTCGAAACTAAACGTAAGGTAGCTCAGGTTATCCAGCAATTCCTTGATCCCCTACACCCCTACGATAAGAATACTATTTTCTTTCACTACTACGCCTTGATTCACGGATTGGCCATTACTATTAGGGATATAAAATTGCTTAAGAATAATGATTTATCTGAGTATGTACGCCTTGCTATTCAAAATTTTATAAAAGGCATTAATTAATTTTTTACTACAAATATAACTAAGTTATGTCGTATTCAAGATTAAAATTATTAGTTGATCCAGCTCTCAGGGCAATGATCACAAGTGTGGTAATCAATACTGCCCTCTATTTTACAGGGACTACAATGGGTATAATCTCCCTTGATGTGCCAGTTACTCCTGATGGTCAGGTATTCTCTTTGCCTCCGGTTATCGTTGCTTCAATTATTCCAATTATCCTAGCAGTCCTAATTTTTTGGGCTATGTCACTATGGATGACATTTTATAAGAGGTGGTTTTTAGTCCTTGCCTCTGTCCTGCTTGTTGTATCATTTTTGAGCCCTTTTTCAGTACCTCAAATTCCATTTGGGATGGCGCTGCTCCTTAATCTGATGCATGTAATAGTAGCGGGTTCGGTAATGTATTTTTTTCACTTTAAATATAACTAAGTTATGATATGCTCGATGCTTACAGCTCAAAAGAAAAGGGTTTTCATGGCACTTTTCATTTCTATGAGTTTTGGGTGCCAGCCCATAGGTGAGGAGGCAACTAACAAGAACTTGAACAATATGAATATGAATCAATTCAATCCATTAGCCGAAGAAGATTTTATTAACATACTAACCCAGACTAAAACCAATCAAAACTGGATTAAGATAAGTGAAGCAATAAATGCTAAAATAAAATTCGATCGATTCCTAATCAGCAAGGATAGGGTGATTGGAACTGGAGTATCAACTGGGAACCATGTCAATACTCTTACGCTTGGGGGAACCTCCATTCAGGGGACTAAGCGGGATATTGGTATAGGTATTGTGGTTGTGGTGGATTTGGATAGAAATAAAAATATCCAGAACGTCAATGTGCACTATTCTCAATCAGCACTTTTATCTCAGTTAGGTATCCGCCCAAATGAAAATGTTGTTCTGCGGCGAATAAATGAAACCTTGCCAACTAGCACTATAGAAACACATAATCGGGAGTATGCAGTTATGATAAGGCAGTTTTATGATAGTTTTGCCAGTAATGACGAGGTGCTAAAGGAAAAGATTATCTCAAGGGATTTAGTGGTGTTGAGTCATGCAACGGGAAGTTTCTCTGAAGGAATAGAGGGGCATAAGGCATTTGCGGAGCAGTTTTATGAAAACTTTGACGTACAAGATGTTACTCTGAGTGAAATTAGCACCTTTGATAAGTTAGTGTTTGTAAATGGTGCCTTGACGCTTATGGTAAAAAAGACCTTATCACCTATTATGACAGAAGGAATGATTATTAACTTAAGCTTACATGATATCTTTGAAATTGAAGGTAAACTTATAACTCGAACGGAATTTATGCATAATCCAGTTTTTGATGATCTGTAAACCTAAGAAATTACGTCTCTGGTGGTGTCGTTCATCTCAGGAAATCAGGAAGAGAGGACAAAGTAGATTTGTTCATATTTTGATGGAGTAAATGGTCAGTTAGATCATATATTTTTTCTTGGCTCTAGTTTACGGAAGGAAACTGAGGAACATGACTAGCAGATCTATTCTCCCAATAAGAGAAGAGCCATTCCGGTAAAGGGAATGGCTCAATGCAATGATGTATTTCTCTTCTCTATTCCAGACTTACTGGCTCGAAAGGCTTGAAAGGGCTTAGGGAAGCATTACTTACCATGTTTTCAAAGGGTAGCCACTTATCTTTCATGAAGGTATTAACTTCTTGCAGGAAGGCTCCTACCTTATCTTTGGCCTCATTATATACTATGTCCAGGGTTTCTCTAGGCATTTCATTATTGCTGTAGATGTAAGACCTGGCCGTGCGTAGCTTAGCATTTAGGGTGGTGGGTGTTCTGACAATCCCTTGCAGTTTATCATCTCCATTCACTGCAACCATAAAGGCATCAATCTCTTTAGTGAGTGCTTTTATCTGCTTTCTGATTTCCACATGTTGGGCAGTATCAGCTGGTAGCATAGACTTGATTTTCTTGAGACTCTCCTTACTGTCCATCAGGGCATCAGTAGCCTTGGTGGCTTTACTGGTAAGCTCTTCTAGCTCCTTCTTTTTCTCCTGAGCAGCTTTGTACTGAGCCTGACTAATGTTTAGCCTCGGATCTCCCAATACCTCCAGGGAGGTTCTGGATTCCTGCCCTCCCAGTTCTACTACTACCTCATAAGTACCAGGGATAACTCTGTATCCTCCTCTTTCTCTGGCTCCTGCCTTAGGACGTGGGCTTCCAGGACCTCTGACTCCTTTCTGATCCATTCTCCACTGGATTCTGTTGATTCCACTATCCGGAACCTGGGTAAGAGACCGTATGCATACATCTCCATCGTATATTTTGATGCGAGCTGTGTCCTTCTTTGAAGCAGGTATAGCCCAATAGCTAATCATGGCACCTGAGGACCTATTTTCACCGGCGAACATCCCATCAGCATAAAAGCGAGTGCCGGAAGCCTGCCTTCTGCTGGCCAGAATGGCATCTGGGGTAGGGAAGGCGTAAACCATTTGCTGGGTAACCGCTTCCCCTCTCAGAGCAATCTCTCTTAGTGGACGGATATCATCTAATACAAAGGCTGCTCTCCCAAAGGTACCTATGACCAAGTCCTGCTCACGCGGATGAATCTTCAGATCAGAGGTAGAGACAGTAGGGAAGCCATGGGTCCACTTAGTCCAGGTATCTCCCTTATCCACGCTCACATACAGTCCGAATTCTGTCCCTAAAAACAATAGGTTTTCTGCCACTGGATCCTGGACAAATGATATAGCGTAGCCCCACACCTTATCCTCATCTACTATGCGGGTCCAGGTAGTTCCGTAATCAGTGGTATGGAATACCCATGGTGTCCAGTCATTTCTGCGGTAGTTATTGATTACTACAAAAGCTTCAGCCGCCTCCTTATTGGAAACATGAATGAAGGGAATCCATGAGTTAGCCGGAACACCGGAAATATTTCCTATGAGGTTAGTCCAGGTTTTTCCTCCATCTTGGGTGAGTTGTAGGTTTCCATCATCTGTTCCCACCCAAATGATATCTTTATTGAGCGGACTGGGATTAATGGTAAGAATGGTGGTATGGTTTTCCGCTTGGGTCACATCATAGGTCAATCCTCCACTTTTCTGCTGCTGTTGTTTGGTGCTGTCATTAGTGGTTAGGTCAGGAGAGATGATAGTCCAGGTATTTCCTTTATCGGTACTCTTATGTACAAACTGGCTTCCATAATATATGGTAGACTCATCAAAGGGGTCCTGGGCTATGCCTGCATTCCAGTTGAAGCGGAGAGGGACTCCTTCAGGATGTACAGGCTTGATCCGTCTGGTGTAGCCCGTGTGTCTATCATACCTACCCAGGCTTCCTCCCTGGGACATAGCATAACCATACCTGCGGGGCTGCACGGGGTCAGGAACTACGTCAAATCCATCCCCAAAATATAGCTCGTCCCAATACGCATTTCTGATCCCACCTGCTCGCCAGATGTAGGCAGGCCCTCTCCAGGAACCATTATCTTGCATACCTCCATAAACATGGTAGGGGTAGTCCATATCATAGTTGATGTGGTAGAACTGTGCTAGCGGAAGGTTCTCTACAAACTGCCAGCTATCCCCTTTATCGCGAGAAATAGCCATCCCCCCATCATTACCGTTGATGATAAAGGAAGCGTTTTCAGGATGTATCCACCATACATGGTGGTCAGGATGGACATAATCATAAGGCAGCATCACCTTAAAGCTTTTGCCGCCATCTTCACTGATGGAGACCATGGAGTAAATGCTGTAGAGCCTATTCTCATTCTCAGGATCTACGTATATGTCTGCATAGTAAAAGGGGCGGTTTCCTATCTCAGGTTTATCATTTACTTTCTTCCATGAAGCGCCACCATCCATACTTTTGTATAGTGCGTTCTTCTTAGATTCTACCCATGCGTAGACTATGTTAGGACTTGAAGGGGCTATCGCCAGTCCTATTCTTCCTAGCTCTCCCTTGGGGAGCCCATCATCAGAAGAAAGCTTTTTCCAGCTATTTCCTCCATCATGGGTAACATGAATCCCGGAGCCCTTACCGCCAGACTTAAAAAACCAGGGCCATCTTCGGAACTCCCACATACTTACCATGATTTTATCAGGGTTAGTAGGGTCCATAACCATGTCTCCCACGCCTGTGCTATCATTAGTGAATAGAATTTTATTCCAGGTATCTCCTCCATCTGTAGTTTTGAAAATGCCCCTTTCAGGATGTGTACCCCAGGCAGATCCCTGTACGCCTGCATACACCACATTAGGGTTATCAGGATGTATGAGAATTCTATGAATATTACGAGTATTTTTTAGGCCTTTTAGTTCCCAGCTTTTTCCGCCATCTCTACTCAGATAGATTCCTGCGCCACTGGTTTGACTATTTCTGGGGTTCCCTTCTCCCGTACCTGCCCATATGATGGAGGGGTTTTTCTGGTAAATAGCTAAGGCACCTATGGAAGCTACATCCTGATCATCAAAAATAGGCTCCCAGGAGATGCCTCCACTTTTAGATTCCCATAATCCTCCTGAGGCAGTTCCCACATAAATATGGGAGGGATCATCATGAATGACATCCACGGCAGTTACCCGCCCGCTCATGCCTGCCGGACCAATGCTTCGGGCTTCCATAGATTCAAAAAGCTCCATGTCCAGCGGCTGTGCCGGTAGGAGATTTAGGGTGAGAAGACATAACAGGCTAAGAATACCTCTGCGGCCTGAAACAGCTTGTCGTGCTGCTAGATACATAGTATTAGAAGTTAGGATTGAGTAATGTAACGTTTGGTTATTTCGAGTTATGAAGGTCTGGGTTTACTTGAAAGTCCCCATAATTTCCTGTTTGCTCACGCCACTGCATAATAAGCTCAAAGGTATTATTGGACTTCTCATAATCCATATAGCCAGGGGTACCCATGGTACCTATGAGTTCATTAAGAATATACATTTCTTTTTCTGTGGGAACCGTAGGCATAAATGCTGAGAGTTCATCTATGTCATATAGTTCTACAAAGAGCTCAAAGTCTTGTATGTGATAGGTCTTGGCAAAAGAATGATACCTTTCCAGCCTGTGCTTTTCTAGTTCAATAGGATCTTTTTGCATATGCAATATTAATTAGCGCTACGGCAACGATCTAAAAACTCCCTCTTAATAGTTTTCTCATTTTGTATGGCTTTATAAAAGCTATCATAATATGCTAATGAAATTTTTCGGACTTTAGGATCTAACAACTGGAAGTCATTATACATTCCGTAGATAGCATCCTTTTTATCCAGAAATACTTGGAAACTTTCCTGAAACTCTTCTCTTGACCTACAAAATCCCCTATATACTCTTTCCTTTACAGAAGTTATACCTAGCATAGGATTAGGCTTTGCATAAGGAGCAGAAATAATCCCTGACCAGTCAAAATCATAGGGTACTGCTATAGGCTTGGTTCCTGGAATAGAATCCCTAAGAAGCTTGATATTATGTAGACTGGGAATAGACCAATCTGTGTTACCCACCATGTATTGATAAACTGAAAGGACATCAACCTGTTTTCTGACTACTTGTTCTGGGTGAACATTTTTTTGTTTTATGTTTTTACAGGCTACCCTATACGCAAGAGATCCTTCATCTTCTATAAAGAAGGCATAACGAGTAATATCATCCAGCTTACCGCTGGTATCCCTGTAGGTGATTCTGACCATTCTCACCCTAAAACTGAAATCAGTAAGGAGGTTATAGCTTTTATAAACAAGATATTCTCCAAATAAATACTGCTGATAAGCCTCTTTCTTAGACCTGCAATGGGTAACAAGTTTTAGCTTATCCTGACCTTCAAAAAGAGTCCCTTTTACGGTCTTTTTGGCAAAATTGAATCTGATAGGTGGAAAACTACACTGTTTCTTACGGAAGTTGCCCCTGAGTTTGATTTTAAGGGGAACCGTTATTTCCCCTTTGATGGGATCATCATACTGGATACTTGCGATCTGGTATTCCGCTTCCGTGCTTCTATTCTTAAAAAGAGATTTTAAATCTGCTTCCAGGATGATATCTATGGGTTCTTCTTCCAGGAAAAGGGCAGTACATCTGGTTTCTGTAGAACCATCACCCATTTGCTCAACTTCCTCTACCTCTTGAGCTTTCATGGATAGAAGGCCGCCCAAAAGAATACCCAACAATAGAAATAGTCTGATAGCTGTTCTCATCTTTTATGTATTAAGGCCAAGGTTAGCGTACCTTAGGCTGGGTTAGGTCTATTTGTTGATGTTGTATGCTTAGGTTTTGCCAGGTCTTTTCCCAAGCGTTTAGCTGAAACGACTTATCCATGAGGAGTACGGTACTTACCCGGGTGCCATATCTAACGGAAGGTATATCAATAAAGACAGGGGAAAGCTGTTTTTCCATCTCAAAGGGAACACCCGTATGGGGGACTCTTTCATCTTCTGCCTTCTCTTTATCTGTTAGTGCATTTAGCATCTGGATGGCATCTATCTGTTTGTGCTTACTAAAAGCCAGTAACTGGGCATTAGCTATTTGCACTTTTGGCCAGGGAGTGTCTAGCAGGTGATTACTGAGACCATATAGTCCCGGTGCTAACTGTTGGGCTATGGGTTCAGCCAGTCTATTGGAGAAATACCATAGTGCCTTCGAATCTCCATAGATGAGATTAAACCCTTGGTAGTCCTTTCCATGAGTTTGTATCCAAGCTGTAAAGGTGGTAATGGGCGCTTGAGAAAGCAGAAACTTAGGAATGAGCTCTCCTCTGGAAGGAGAGCTGATAGAAGGATCTATGGGTTCCCGGTAGTTAGTGATCCAGGCAAACCTTCCATGTGTTTTGTGCATGGCCATCCAGGTTCCTCCTGCTTGCAGGTCTCTGCCTCCCCAAATATCAGGGTGATCTTCCCACCAGTGAGCAGCCGCTGTGGGGCGGTCCCAGAATTCATCCCTATTAGCTAGCACTATCAGGGGATGATCTTCATGCTGCTTCCATAAAAAGCTGACAAGACACATATACTAGATTGAATAAAGAATGAAAATGCGGAATTTTCAGCGATTAATCAACTGCCAGGTTCTAGTAGATATATTTCACCACAGATGGATCAGTTGGGTCCTCCTTTTTTATCCTAACCTTATGCTGTTTGGGCAGACATGGGAAGTAGATATGCCGGCCATAGCTGTTACGAGTGGTATCCATCATGGAAGCCTGGCCTTTGGTACACAATTTTCATATCCAGTATCTATTGGTGGAGGGTATCTGCTGCTCACTCCCTATGTTAGGTTGGAAGCCCTTAACCAGAGAAATATCCATCAATACAGTGCTGGAGTAGTGCTTCATAGTTTTTTTGAGTATTTCCCCCTCGGAATGGGCATTTACGCATTACAAAAAGATGAACAGATAGGTTGGGGGTTGAAACCTTCCTTAGGATATAACCTGGGCTTTCTCATTTTTGAATATACCTTCCTGGTTCCCCTCTCTTCAAGAGATATCCTTCCCCTGAGACAAAGGCATGGATTCTCAATTGGAATCGGGATTGGCTTATTTGAGTATCCCTATTGACCTGCCATCTCTCTCATCTTCAAGACCGTCCGCCAGTTACGGGTGGTAGCATGTACTTTCAATTTCTTCTCGAAGAAGTTGTTGTTCATTTTAGCTCTGCCATAGCCTAAGGGAGAATAGAAGTAGATCCTGTTCCCTATGAGATGCCATTCTTCAGGTGCATAGTCGACTTCCTGGAGGCTTTCTACTTTTTCTGCTTCTGGGATATCAGATAAGAAGGTAACATAAGATCTACCTATCTTTTCTTCCACATAGGGATTTTCCTGAATGGTTTTTTCAAAGAATGCTGAAGGATAGGAGAATACTTCCACTTCAAAACCATAAGATTTCTGAATAGCTCCCTGAATATGCTGGCTCAATACCTCCTCACCCTTTTCAAACGGACAGATAATATTTCCACTTTGGATATAGGTACGTACATCCCTAAGGCCGGTTTCTGCTAGTAGAGTTCTTAGGTCAGCCATTTTGATCTTTTTCTGTCCACTTACATTGATGCCTCTCAGTAGGCTGATATAGGTAGCCATAATTATTGGGTAAGTCCTTCTCTTACTTGAATACTGCCTGCTTTAGTGGCCGGGTACCAGGAAGCGAGTATGGATAAAGAAAGTACAGAAATAAAGATTACCACAAAATCCTGCCATTGCATATCCAGTGGGAATGGTAAGGCTACAAAGCTCTCCCCACCTGATAGCATAAAGAATCCTGACTTTTCCTGAAAATATCCAACAATAAATGCTAATGCCATTCCTATGCTTACGCCTATTCCCCCTACCAATAAGCCTTCTAGCATAAATACACGCCTGATAATGCCATCATCTGCTCCCATAGATTTTACCACAGCTATATCTCTGGTTTTCTCAAGAATGATCATGGAGAGACTCCCTACAATATTTATGGCTAGCATAGCTACCATCAGGATGATGATGAGAAAGGTGATATACTTCTCATTTTTCATGACTCTGTATAGCGTCTTGTGCTGCTCATACCAGGTGAGAAGCTCAGTATCTTCAGGTAACAGAGGCATTAAATCTGCTTTCACATCTGCAGCCTTAGTTAGGTCTTTAAGTTTAATTTCATAAGCAGAGACTTCACCTTCTCTTTCCAGAAACCTCCTGGCGAAGTCAAAGTCTGCTAAGACATACTTTTCATCATACTCTTTCTGTACTCCGAAGATCCCTGTAGGGAATACAGCAGTAGTTTGGACAGCAGCAGCCAGTTGGATGGGGTTGGTAGGTGCATCCGGGGGGATATAAGAAAGCCAAATAGGTCGCTGCTCATCTTCCCAGTTTCCATGAAGACGCCTGAACACCATATCACCCGGAATGATTCCATCTCTATCATATGCTGTCTTGAAGGTAAATTCTCCAAAATAGATGAAATCATCTATAGGGTTAATTTCTGTAAAGCTAGACTCCACACCTTTTAACAGCCCAAAGGTTCTATTCTCCACATAGGATAGAATGATTTGGCCTTCTATGGTTTTGGTGATAGCGGCTACTTCCGGATGATTTTCTATAGCTTCCCACAGTTTTTCATTCTCCTCAAAGGTGACTCCCCTGGTAGCTACCACTTTCAGGTCTGGGTCAAAGGAAGAATATAAATCCTCTATAAAACCTGCTAAGCCATTAAAAACTGACATGACCAGTACCAGGGCGGCTGTACCTACCATGATGCCGGTAATGGCTACCCAGGTAATGATATTGATAGCATTCTGACTCTTCTTAGAGAACAAATATCTTCTGGCTATGAATAAGGATATATTCATACGGATTGGTCTTCATCTTCAGCAGGGGGAATATCTATATCCTGGAAAATCTGATCTATTTTCTCAGCTTCAGCAAAAGAGTCATCTACATAGAAGCGTAGTTCAGGCATCTTCCGCATTTTGTTCTTAATGCGAGCTGATAACTGGTAGCGTATGTCCCATGCCTGTTCATTTAGGCTTTCAACGGTTTCTTGCAGTTTACTGTCAGGCAGGCAGGAGAGGTACATTTTTCCTATGCTGAGGTCTTTAGTAACCCTAACTACTGTCACTGTAATGAGGACACCAGAACTAGCTATATCTGTTTTCCTAAGAATATCCCCTATTTCCTGCTGGATTAGTTTGGCTATCTTGCGTTGAACAACACTTTCACTCATAGATTCTCCTACTAAGGGTACAAATATAGGGAGAAATTGAATGGAAGAGGGTTTACAAGATTTGAAGCTGAAAGTCCTCTCCCAGAACATCTTAAATTGATTGGTAAATATTATATAGTAATAAATTGTAACACTGTTAATTTGTGTAGTATAAGTTGCTTCCATTTGTGAGCATGCTTAGAACTACCTATGTGGCAGGTTTACATCCTTCCGTTGGGTTAAAAAAAGGGATGGACTAATGCATTGTCCTTACGGCTGGTAGTATTAGCTTAGGTTTTGCTATTTCACTACTGACCCACTTGCCAAACTCAACAAGTCTCATGGTGAACGAAATGATAGAATAGAGAGCGAAAAAAAGCTGTATCCTTGTGGGACCCGGCTGGTTCATGTGTGGTGGGTTGATACTATTTACGGTTTTATCTTGTGAATGAGACCTTTCTCCACTCCTGGTAATTCTGACCTGACATCAAAAAAAGCTGCCCCAAATGAGGCAGCTTCAAATTATAACGGCATGAACTTTTACTACTGTTTGATTAGTTTGCTGGTGTGCAATAGAGCCTTACTATCACTTCTATTTCTCGCTAATACCTGTACAATGTACATCCCTGTTTCCAGGTTACTGAGGTCTACCCTGACTTCCTGGGTTCCTGTGAATAGATTTACCTTCAGGTTTCTCACTTCCTTACCCGTGAGGTCTACTACCCTAAGTCTGGCGGGAATCAGCTTTTCAGAATCAAAGCTTACCATCACATGATCCACAGCCGGATTAGGATAGGCGGCTACTTGTAAGGCAGACACCATTTCATCTTCTATGGAAGTGGTTCCATCTTCAAAAGGAGGTAAATCAGGCGTATCATCACAGGTAGGATCAGCCACAAAGTTGACGACCTGCCCATTTTCATCCAGGTAATTGTCATTAATAAGGTCTAGTTTCTTATTGGAGAATTCATAGAATTCAGTAACATCAAGCGTTCCATTATTAGCCCCCAGCCAGTCTTGAAGTACCGTAGCAAATACCTGGCGGTAATCAAACTGGAACCCTATTATGTTATTTCTCTTGGTATTAATAATGTCTGGGTTAGTACCTGTAACGCCTCCCTTGATGCCTTTTCCAAAGAGAATCATAGGAGCTGCTTTTCCGTGGTCTGTTCCCCAGTCGCCATTTTCCTTTACCTGTCTGCCAAACTCGGAGAAGGTAAGTCCCATTACCCTATCTGCATGTCCGAGCTCTTTCAGGTCATCCATAAAGGCCTTGATGGCAGAGGAGAGGTGGTAGAGCAGGGCACCATGTCCTCCATAAGAGGGCTTACCTGCAATAGCCTGGTTAGCGTGCGTATCAAATCCGCCCATTCTGGCTAGATATACTTTGGTTTTACAGCCTCCACTGATCAGGCGCGCAATGGTTCTTAGCTGCCCGGAAAGTGGGTTTCTGTACTTATTATTGGTCTGAGTATGGTATGTCTCAGGATACACTACAGAAGAGTTAGCGCCTTGCTCATAGACTGCAGCCAGTCTTTCCGCAAAAATATTGGTACTTCTCTCTACCTCTATGATGTACTTTAACTCATCTCCATACTCCGTAGCGGGAATATCTGATGGGAGTAAGCCTCCCACAGCTGTTAACTGCTCATAGAAGTTGGAGGGATTATTACTCAGGGTAAGCCCCATAGGTATCCCCACCTGTCTGTGGAAGCCAAGGGAAACTATGTGGCTGCCAAACTCTAAACCCGGAGGGTCTGGCATATTCTGGTTAGGATAGGCATCTGGATAACCCGGAAATTTATGGTCCAGGTATCTTCCAAACCATCCTGAATCAGGGAGTCCTTCAAAGGTACCTGACTCTTTTCCACTCAGCCATATATCTGTTCCCCTGAAGTGCGAACCATTGGTATTGGTATAGGCCACTTGCTGAACGAAGTTGACCATCCCATCATCATATAGATCTTTAAGCCCTGTAAGGTCAGGGTGTAGGCCTACCTGGTCCTGAACAGCTAAGGTAGTGTCTAGGTCCAGGTACTTTCTGGGGCCATTATCCAGAATCCCGATAATAGGCCTATTTTCCTTATATACGTCATATTGATTCAGGGGGATGAGGGTATTAAGACCATCATTTCCACCGTGAAGCTGTATGATGACTAAAATACGGTCATTGATCTGGTCACAGGTAAAGCTCTGTGTCATAAGAGAGCGGGCCATGGTCCGCACGGGAATTCCATTTAAGGCAAATGGTACAGCAGCAGCAGGAAGGGAAGTTTTAAGAAAGTTTCTTCTTTTCATGAAAGGGTATATGGTTAATTCAATAGAATTGTCAATGTTGAGATCAGCCTATTTGGAATTCAGGTGATTGAATAATGGCACGGATAACCTTTTTCAACTGTGGCTTGACTGCGCTGTCATCTCCTGACCCTTTGTACATATCCCATTCCACCATCCAGTTGATCTCAGAAAGGTCATCCAGCATGATGTCATTCAGGAAGTAGTCAAATCTGTCAGCAGTAACCTCCTCAGGTAATAAGTATGACAGAAGCTCACTTAGTAAGTGCTGGGCTATTCTGGCTCCTTGGTGAGGCCCCATGACACCTGTGGGATCAGGTCCATCAAAGTCTGAGATGTTCTCCACATTTTCCACAAAAGTCATGACATTCATTTGCATAAGCTCTCCTCCATCCAGGTGTTCATCAGCTATGACATATCTGGCGGGGATAGACTTAGCACTTATCCATAGCCTGTTAAAATCAGGTGCCTGGAATACTGGCTCATAGCCTGCTACATCTGGTGGGGCAAATAAGTCAAAACAGGCATCTGATAGTCGTTTCTGCATACCCCAACGGAAGAAAGTTACATAGGAATCAAAGGGATCTGCTACTGGGTCTGGAATGGGAATTCGGAAGAATCGTATGATATTACCCTGAAGATCTAAAGGAGACTTTATCAAGGCTCCTACTACCTCATCTGTATTGATTGCATTATCTTCATCGTAAAAGTGTTGACTGCTTAGCAGTTGGGTAAGGGTAGGGACTACAGCATAATTATTATTTCTGAGGGTAGCCGCCAGAGGCTGGATAATATCATTTTCTACTTCTTCTGACCATGTTTTCCGCACGAAGAATCTGTACATTCTCCTACAGATAGTTAAGGCTGTGGTAGGCTGGTTAAAGATCATATCTACGAAATCCCTGATCTCATCTACCATGGTTTCCTGGGTAGCTCTACCCGTGATCACTGTATTATTGAATGCCTGAGAAAACTCTTTGCTTTCTATGTCATGCCTTTCTATGACAGGAACTGCGGCAGGCATGCCTGTTTCTACGTCTATGTAAAGAGGATCATCCCAGTCTGTATTTTTTCTAAAGCCGGTCAATAGTCTGGCAGCAGTACGAATATCATCTTCTGTGTAATTCGTATAGTCACCGTCGCCTATCTGATCACCTTTACCTATGGTAAAAAGCTCGAAAAACTCACGTGCAAAGTTTTCATTGGGGTTACCCTTAATACTTTCTCCTATATCCAGGTAATCATTCATCCCATTATCCAAGCAAATTTTAAAGGCCAGATCCTTATAAGAGCCTGAGGCATAATGCATAAATAGCCTGAGGGTATAGTAGTGATCTTCGCTTCTGTCAATGTCTTGAAAGCTGGTACTAAAACTGGTGTGCAGAAAGAAAGTAACCTTTGAAAATGCGGTAGTTCCATTGGTGGGATTAAACGCATGGTGTAACCACCAGGAATTGGCAATAAACTTTAATTCATCATTACTAGAGTTTGCAGGGGTTTGTCCACTTATCAACCAGGTTTCTCCTGTTTTAGGATCTACCGGGTGATCAGGCAAGGGGGGGAAATTCATCAGCTGGCTTAAGGCTTCTTCAGCAGTTTTAGTAGCAAACTCGTCAATTTCTTTTCGAGTAGCTCCAAGGGTAGTTCGTCTTAATAAATGAGCGGCTAACCTTTTGCCAAGTACACCTGTTCGCGGATTCAGTGATGCCATGGATTCAATTGCTGTTAATGTTAAATGAACGTAAACACACAGATTATAAAGGTAATTCTTCTGCTTAAGTAGAGCTTGGAACTTTTTGCGAGGGATAAACTTAAGCAGTTTATATACCTAATTTGGGTGCTTTGTATACCAAAAGTAAGGTATTAACCTGAATAAATGGATTATTAGTATGGAAAAATGAGGGGCATGTTAAATGAACGACTCTTTCGTAATAAAAAGAGAGAAAATAATTCACGGATAAAATATTTGAATATTTATTGTATTAAAGGAGAGGGGTTTTGACAATGATTTTATAAGATTAAGCGTATATACTTCAGGTTAAGCATGTAATATTTTATGAGAATATTTGGATATAACCCCAGCTAAATTATCCATTTTTGCAAAGAATAAACTGCAACGAATCAGACCCCTTAGATACAGGAAAGAATGCCCAGGCCTCAAACATGTATTTTACTAGTCCTTCTCTTTCTTATCACTATTTCTGTTCGCGCTCAGCTTCCGCCGAACCAGCCTGAGCAGGACTGCTTCAGTGCCATTCCCGTCTGTCAGGACATATATGTGCAGAACAATGCCTACTCAGGTGCGGGATCTGACCCGGATGAAATTAACCCTGCTTTATCCTGCAGGTTACTCGGAGAAATAAATAGTGTGTGGTATGTCTTTAAAATAGAGACACCCGGCAACCTGTGTTTTACCATTACTCC
The DNA here is from genome assembly GCA_039026975.1 of Bacteroidota bacterium. Taxonomy (GTDB): domain Bacteria; phylum Bacteroidota; class Bacteroidia; order J057; family J057; genus JBCBKZ01. The sequence continues at coordinate 18,345 of JBCCLI010000042.1, forward strand.
TAATAATGCTACTGAGGACTACGACTGGTCATTATATAATCTCACAGGAAGGTCTTGTGCAGACATTAAAACAGTGCCTGGATTAGAGATAGCCTGTAGCTGGGATGCACCAGACCTCATGGCAGGATGTACAGGAGTGACAGGCGTAAATGGTCAAACAGGGGGCCCATGTGGACTACAAAACAGAGCTTGTATTCCTGTGAATGCCGGAGAAACCTTTGTGCTGAATGTGAGTAACTTCACAGGATTTGATGATGGGTATGTATTAGATTTTAGCCAGTCTACAGCTGTATTATTTGATGATACTCCACCTGATATGGTAGGAGCCTCTCCATTCTGTGATGGAGCAGCCGTATCTTTCTCGGAGAATGTATTATGTAATACTGTTGATCCTGGAGACTTTACGGTAACTGGTCCTGGGGGGCCATACACCATTTCTGCTATTTCCAGTGATAACTGCGATGCCGGGGGTACCTTTGATAATACCTTTAGGCTCACCATAGACCCGCCTGTACAGTTTCCCGCTAATTACACTGTCTCTCTGGTGGGGAACGTTTCAGATTTTTGTGGAAATGTGGCTAATCAAAACTCTCAGGATGTATTCCTACTCCCTCCTCCTAATTCTTCTGTAACAGCAGTGGACCCACAATGTCTGGAAAGTAATGATTTTGAATTTACTTATGATGGAGGATCGGTAGATCTGATTTCCTACATTTGGGATTTTGGAGACAGTACGGGTTCCACCGGCCCCACTACCCAGCATACCTACCTAAGCTCAGGCCCTAAAACGGTCTCTCTTACCATCAGAAATATCAATAACTGCGTAGATACCAGCTTTCTGGATGTATTAGTAGAGCCTACCCCCATAGCAGATTTCGCTGTGGATAGTACCTTATGTTTGGGAGATACAGTAGGGATAGCGAACCTTTCTACTATAGATAGTGTGTCAGCTTTATCAGGCTTCCAGTGGGAAATGGGAGATGGACTGGTAACTAATCAGGATACACCTACCCATGTTTACCTACAGCCTGGCCCCTATACCATTACCCTGAACGCCTTTAGTGTAGCTAACTGTGTGGGAAGTACCAGTCAGGATGTGGTGGTTTATCCTAAGCCAGAGGTGGCTTTTACGGCAGAGGAAAATGTCTGTTTCTATGATTCAGCCCATTTTGTGAGCCTCTCCACTATCAGAAACGATATAGCTAATGATAGTTTAGAACGTTGGATTTGGTCCTTCGGAGATAGTAATACCTTGGCTAATGTTCTGGCGCCTGCGCACTTATATGATACTTCCGGCATTTATTCTGTCAACCTGACCGTCTTTTCAGATAAGGGTTGTGCAGACAGTCTTACCCAGGATATAGAAATTTACGCTACGCCCCCTCCTGTAGTTACTTTTGATACAGTATGCTTTAGTGATAGGGCTTTTTTACAAGCTGTTCCTGTACCGGGGGGTACCAGCAGATGGTATGAAAATGAAGCGGATACCCTGGCTTTTTTCTCAGGCTCTACCTTCCTGACCAGCCCAGTAGTCTTTGACCAGACCTATTATGTAGATGCTTTGTCTGCTCAGGGTTGTGTAAGCGAGCGAGATACGGTATCTGCCATTGCCAGAATTCCCGAAGAAGGGAGCATATTGGCGAGTGATTCCCTGCTAGAACTCCCTACTGCCATAGTGAACTTATCAGTACCTGATGAAATACGTGGGGCAGATTTTCTCTGGAGCTTTGGGGATGGAATCCAATCCACCTCTGAGCAGCCTGTGCACGAGTATCAGTTTCCTGGAAAATACCTGATAACGGTAGATGTAGTAGATGTGTACGGCTGTGAGTACGCCTTTGAGACGCCGATAGAGGTTAAAAAGCTGGTAGCGGTGTTTGTGCCTAGCGGATTCTCTCCTAATGGGGATGGAGTTAATGATGAATTCTTCATACAGGTGAGGTCTATCACACGCTTCACGTTCAAAATCTATAATCGTCATGGTAATCTTGTGTTTGCGTCCCAGGATCCGGATTTCCGCTGGAAGGGTGAAAGTGATGAAGGAGTAGTGCTGGCTGAAGGGGTATATACCTACCGCTTAGATGCCTTGGATGTTACGGGAGACCAGCTCACGGAGGCCGGAACGGTTACCCTATTCCGATAAGGAAAAGGGGGCGAAATATCTTTACCTTTGCGTAGCTAATAGTTGCAGAGAAACACTGGTATGACTTATCCTCTCCCCGGAGTAGGTCTGAATACTGGGGTGAGCACTTGGATAAAAGTTTCTTCTTAACACTTAAGAAATCTTACAGGAACTGTTTCAACTGTTAGAAAGGGAAAGGCTGATTACTAATACGGGCAGCAGCTAAACACACATATTTATCTCAGGAAGCGACCTGTTCCACACTATTTCAGTGCCTTAAAGAGAATGAGTCAGCAGATAAATGCCCCTTACTGCTCTGTTTGTAAAGAAGAACCTATTAATCTTCTACTTCTTCTAACTTTAGGAAATTAAGAAAAGTCTCTTTTCGGGACTGTTCCATCCCCCAAGAAGCCTCTCAAAAGAAATTCCGGTTTACATATATTTCAAAGGGTATGTTTTTGGCATGAGGCTTGTGCCATATATCCTAAACCCAATGAGGATTATGGACAGCATTAGAACACATCTCTACCTTTTTGAAAATATCTGACCAAACTAATAATATAAATTCATTGAATTATTAGTTAATTTGTATATTGTAGAGAGGAAGAGTAGCCGTGAAAATTCAAACGACATATCAATTAGGGAAGGGAGCTATTTTCATAGCTTTCCTAATACCGTGGATGGTATTCTCTCAGGCTATACCTGTTTATAATACAGAACCTAATTCTTCCATAGACAGCTTATCTTATTTACAGGAGATCCAAAAGCAAATGGTCATTCAGGGAGAATACCTTGAGGCGGTAGATGCCGGAATCAGGGCCCTGAAAATTGCCAAAAGGTTAGAAGATCACAAGGCCATTATTCAGTTAAATAATGCGAGTGGAGTTATCCATCATAAGTTAGGTAACCAGGAGGAAGCCCTTAGGGTCTTCTATGAAGTGCTAGCTTATGAAAAGCAGTACCCCTATCCTGAATACTACCCAAAAATCATTAATAACCTGGGTTCCATATTGATGGAAAATGATAGCATAGAAAAAGCTAAGTATTTCCTAAATAAATCCCTGGAAATCAGGATAGAAAATAATGATTCTACGGGTGTAGCAGCTTCTCTGGTAAACCTGGGGGTCATCCATTTCAAAGAAGAGGATTACATAAAAGCTATAGACAAGTATGAGGAGGGGCTTTCTTACTTCAAAGTAAAAAGTGATAAGGATAAGTGGTATTACGCAAATGTGTGTAATAATATTGCCGACGCCTATATAGAGCTTTCAGCATTTGAAAAGGCGCTAAACTATCTAATTAGGGCAGAAGAAGCAGGCCAAGAGGTAGGAGCAAAAGATATATTTCTGGAGAACTACAGACATAGGTCAAAGCTATACCAGCGAACGGGGCAGACCCAAAAAGCACTGGCCTACAAAGAGCTGGAATTTCAGATAAGTGATAGCCTCTTGAATGAGGAACTTGCCATAAAAATAGCCCATTGGCAGGCTAAGTATGAAGGCTTAAAGAAAGACCATGAAATAGACTTACTGAATAAAGAAAAGGCTTGGCAGGAACAAAAGATTATCCGCCAGCGGCAGATTCAGCAGTCTCTTCTGGTTACCTCTTTCTTATTGGTAGGGGTTATTTACCTACTCTTCCAAAATATCAGAGCCAGGAGAAAGGCCCAGAAAGAAGTACAAGGAGAAAAAGAACTCTCAGATGCTTATCTAAATGCTACGGATGGTATTCTCATGAAAGCAGGAGAGGACTTGAAGCTTACCTTCATTAATGAAAAAGGGGCTCAGCTATTGGGATTTGCAGGGGAGGAGGAAGAAAAAAGTATATGGGATATGCTAAGTGGAGGGAAGAGAGACGGGGAGCTGGAAGCAGACCTTAAAAAAATGATTTCTGGAGAAAGGATAGCCCCTATAACAGTAAGAAGTAATATTTCAGACCCTGAAGGTCATAGCATGCACTTCAGCTGGAATATCACCAGACTCAGTAAAGAAGACAAAGAAGCTAGTCTCTTTTTCTCAGGGCATGACCTAACAGAAATTAATTATTCTGAGAGCACCATTAAAATGGCTATGATAGAAGGGCAGGAGCAGGAAAAAGAACGCATAGCCAAGGAGATACAGGATGCACTGGGACCTTTACTATCTTCTTCTAAGCTAAGATTATTAGCCTATGTAGAGGAGGAAAAGAAAAATGAAGACAGGCTGTTAGATACTATCAAGCTGCTGGATAAGTCCATGGGTCAGCTTAAGGCTATAGCCCAAAGTTTGTCTGCTAACAGGATAAAAAACTATGGCTTAATAGCTTCCGTAATGGAGTCCTGCCAAGAGATAAGTGCCAGGACTAAGACAGAAATTAATTTCCAACCTTATTATATACAGGGGATATTTCCTAATGAGTTAGAGCTGGCTATCTACAGGATCTTTCAAGAAATCATCCTATTCTCCATACAATATTTAAAGGCCAATACTATCAATGTCCACCTGATAGAGAATCCGGAATGTGTCATGCTAAATATTTTCCATGATGGAAGAGAAATGGATGATGCGGTAGCTGCCACCAGCGAATGGACCAATGTCAATACCCGTGTTCAGATAGTGAAAGGTGGGCTGAAAACCCAACATTCTCCCAAGCAGGGCTACCTCTTTTCTATTAGCTTCCCTTATACCTAATTCTGGTTTTGGCTAAAAGCTATTGGTGAACCAATCTTATAATGCCTTCCATATCAGCCCTGTGCCTTCCATATTGGTATTGGCCCCAACACGCTTTGTCCCGCCAATGCAAGGCTGAAAGCCGCTCACGATCAGTAGGGTGACGTCCATCCCACCAGATACTTATCATTTCAAATAAAGTACCCCAATCCCTGAATAGTTGATTATCAGTGAGAATTTTCCAAAACCCAAGCTAATGATATGGTATGCCTAATTGATTGGGAGGAGGTTAATCGCGCCTTTCTATATTCGTAATGGCTGACCCCATCCCCAAAAAAATACCACATACATGTTATACATGCATGTGGCAAACTGTCCTATAATTCTAATCTGACCTATTACTATGTAATAGATCCTAATCAAAAGAACGTCTGGAAAAAATCCAGATCCTTTGGCTTACATAAGTTGACGTTGATTAAAGGTCTTTTGTATAGAAGAGCCCAATGGGTCCTTCATAAATACCGCCTATATTTCCTATGTCCTTTACCTTTACAGAAATGACATTAGGCTCGCCTTTTCTAAGAAACTCTTCTGGTATAAGATAAACCCGCATTTGGTTGTAGGATTGACTCCTTCCATAAGGTCTCCCATCATTAGTGCTGCCTATATATTCACCGTTTAGGTATACTTGATCAAAGTCGTCTATTTTGCCTATTACTACGGCTAGGTTCCTGGTATCCATATTTTCTGGAAACACAAAGGTTTTCCTATACCAGGCCAGGCCATCATACTTCCAGTATCCTTGATGTTCCCAAGGGTCCGGAACCATAATCTCATCCCAATTTTTATCAGAATAGTCTGTGTCCTTCCAGTTGTAGCTATTGCCTTTTTTAAACTTCCACAGCCCTCGTAAATCCAAGGCAGGGACTATGTTCATACGGGTGGCAAAGATTCCCAGATCTCCACTGACCATTCCCCCTTGCTGATGGCTATCATATACCCTTACAGCAATGACACACTCTTTTCCAGGCTGTAATAACTCTAAGGGAATAGGATATTTCCTTAAGGCTCGATAGGCAGTAGTATACTGAGGTGGGAAGGAACCAGATCTACCTATTAGCTCACCATTTAGGTATACCTCATCTACATCATCTATATACCCTAGGACTAAATAGAGGTCTCTGCTAATCAGATTTTTAGGGATATATACTTTCTTTCTATACCAGGCAAAGCCGTTGTAGCCGTGAAATCCCTGATGTTCCCACATTTCTGGGGCATTGATCTTATCCCAGTAGGAATCATCAAACTCTTTGGCAGCCCATTCTTCATTATCACCTATAGTGAACTTCCACTTGCCATTCAGATCTGCAATCCGCACCCAGTCGTCAGCCTGCACTGTCTGTAAGGAAATACTACACAGACTTACCAGCAGGAGTATGCGAAATAGAAAAGGGGCTTTTATATACGTTGAAATCAGATTCATGCTAAGTAGCTCTTAATTATGACGCTTATTCCTGCGGTGATTCCAATACTGAATGTAGTTATCTTGGGTGATCAGCCCTATAGGCCCTTCATGTATGCCGCCTCCTACTTTTCCATCATACACCCTTACTGCAAACACATTTTCCTCTCCGAACTGAATAACTCCTTCTGGAATATAGTACCCCCTAAGCTCCTGCCATTCATTACCAAGTATTTTATTGCTATCATCAGTCAGGCCCACAGATCCTACTAATTGACCGTTAATATATAGCTGGTCCAGGTCATCAATTTTTCCCAATAGAACTATGAGCTTATCCTCTTCCAGAGAGGTAGGAATCACGGCCTTCTTTCTATACCATGCAAAGCCGTTATAGTCTTCATACCCCTGATCTTCCCAGTAGCCGGGTGCCATAATGGAAGCCCAGTCGCTATCATCCCAGTCTGCCTCTTTCCACTTCATCTCATCTCCTACCTGAAACAGCCATTCTCCAGAAAAGTCTATAGATAGCGTAATGGGGTCTTCATGAAAGGAGTTATATCCACTGTGGGTATCTTCGCCCATACCTAGAAACTGGTTCTGAAGGAAAAACCAGAAAACGAGCCCCAAGAGAGAAAATACAACCCATACTATGTTTGGAATTCTTTTAGTCATCTTAATGGATGTTAGTTGATAGTTAGCTACTTTATGAGAATTTACCATTTTTCTGCTATCTGGTGAGAAATGATGGTAGAAACAGGTGTAGTGGCTACTACGTGGGTCAGGCTATGTATGGCATCCTCATCTCTGTCTAAATCCTGATTTCCAGAAGCAGCAATGAGCCAGAAGGCGAGAAAAGAAGCGGTCAGGTAAAGGAGTACCTTTTTGGTGGAAGAGGTGAGCAGGAAGTTTTTCCTGCATTGTTGAAGAGAATTTGATTGAGAGTAATATGACCGTATCATAACGAGTAGCTTATATACACTTTCTAATTACGCTAACTCTCCTTCATGAGGTGTCATATGGGGGTAAACACTTGTAAAAAAATGTAATCAACTCAATTTGAGGCTACCCAAAGGCCTACTTCCTATCTCAAACATGGTCTAACAGCTTATACCCAATACCATGAACAGTCAGAATAATAGAAGGCTTATTAGGATTTTCTTCTATGTTTTTCCGCAGTTTCATCACAAAGTTGTCCACCGTGCGGGTGGTAGGCTGCTCAGCATATCCCCATACATCCTGAAGGAGATCATTTCGGCTGACAGTTTGGTTTTTATGCGCTAGTAGGTATTTCAG
>JBCCLI010000043.1:0-25660 GCA_039026975.1 Bacteroidota bacterium
TAGTCCTTAAAGACGGAATGGCCAACTATGACATAGTGAAGGAAAGTACAGAGGAAGAATCAGAAGAAGCTACTTCTACAGAAGAGGAAAGCTTCCTAATCAACTTGAATTCTTATGAAATTAGAAATGGGTCCATGGTATATGATGATGCCACCCTCCCTATGCGGATGGAAATAGAGGACCTGACCCATGAAGGAAATGGGGACTTTACCATGGTGAATTATGACCTACGAACAGTGTCTGATGTAAAAGGGCTCACGGTCAGTTATGATGGCATTACCTACTTAAATCAAGCACATGCTGATGGAACCATCAACATGAATATTGATACCAAGGATAACATCATTATAAAGCTTAGAGATAATCTGGCCACCCTAAATGAAATTGTTCTGGGAGCTAAAGGGGAAATACAGCTGTTAGAGGATGCTTATGACATGGATATAGCTTTTTCTTCTAAGGAAACCTCTTTTAAAAGAATCCTATCTCTCGTTCCGGCTGTTTACCTGGAAGGGTATGAGGACTTATCTGCGGAAGGCACCTTCAACCTGGAAGGCTATGTGAAAGGCATTTATAATGAGAGTAGGCTTCCAGGTTTTGGCATAGACCTGGGAATTGAGAATGGGCTCATGCAGTATCCAGACCTCCCTGAATCTATTAGTGGTATAAATCTGGATATGAACCTTTATAACCCGGATGGCGAATTGGAGAATACCCATATTAACATCAGGAACCTACATGCTGATTTAGGACAGAACCCTATCCAGGCTTCCGCCACTATATCCGGCCTGGAAAGGATCACCCTAAGTGGGAACCTAAATGCAAAAGTTCAACTGGAATCCCTTAGCAGTATGCTTCCACTGGAAGGTAATGAGCTGAAAGGCCTGTTTAGTGTGAATGCTACTGCTAACGGCATCTATGATGAGGCTAATAATGCCTTTCCTGTAGTTGATGCACATATGGCTCTAACTGACGGCTACATAAAATCCATAGACTATAATACTGAGCTCAGTAATATCAATGTGAAAGCTGATCTGGTGGAAGCCAGTGGTGACCTGCAAACTACTAGGCTGGAAGTACCTTCCTTCCACTTTGACCTGGATGGTTCTCCAGTAGATGGAGACTTATATGTCAGTAATTTTGATGACCCTACCTATAAGCTCCGGGCAAATGGAAACCTGGACCTGGAAAAACTGATGAATATCTATCCGGTAGAAGGGACCAGCCTCAAGGGTAAGCTCATCGTAGAAAACTTTGAGACATCAGGTACCTTGTCTGACATAGAGGCAGAAAAATATGACCGACTGCCTACCAGCGGAAGAGCGGAAATACAGGACCTGCTGTATACTTCTACAGATATGGAACATGCGGTTACCATTTCTTCAGGAGAGGCCACCTTCACCCCTGAACAGATTAATCTTAGCCCCACCAGTGGAACAATAGGAAGTTCCGATTATCAAGTTCAGGGGTATCTGAGTAACTACCTGGCTTATGCCCTAAAAGGAGAACCCCTTAAAGGGGCTGTTATCTTTCAGTCAAATAAGATGGATCTTAATCAATGGATGACTGAAGAAGAAGTACCTACCACCACAGGTTCTGAGCCCGTAGAAGAAGTGCCACTTGAAGTGATTCCCATCCCAGATAATCTGGATCTACTGGTTCAGGCTGACATAGGCCAGCTTACTTATAGCAGCTACAATATTCAGAACTTTACCGGTGCCCTGGAAATAATAGATGAAAAGATATTGATGGATGGGGTGAACTTCGATATGCTAGGTGGGAACTTTACCATGGGAGGGAGCTATAATACCCAAAACATTAAAGAGCCCGCCTACAGTTTTGCCATGAAAATCAATGAACTTCAGGCTAAGGAAGCATATAATGCCTTCAATACGGTTCAAAGTTTTGCCCCGGCAGCTAAACTTATAAATGGAAACTTCAATACAGATCTGAACCTAAGTGGGCTACTAGGTTCAGATATGATGCCTAAAATCAGCACCATTACCGCGGGCGGATTTTTTGAAATCCTCCGAGGGAGCCTGGCTAGCCTTCCGTTTATGGCCAAGATTTCAGAGGAAACTAAAATTGCAGAACTAGCTGGTTTTGAACTCAAAGACTTGAAGGGGACCTTTTCCATAGAGGATGGCTATGTGAATATTAAGCCCATTACTTTACGGAAAGGAGATATTGCCATGACTATTGGGGGACGTCAAAACATAGCTGGTGAGCTGGATTATCAGGTAAAGCTGGACGTTCCCTCAGGAGAGGTAGGAGAAGCAGCCTTTAGTGCTATCTCTAAACTAGCAGGAACAGATATACCAGCTAATGAACGCTTAGTCCTCAACTTCAACGTAGGAGGGAATGCCAAAGATCCTCAAATTATGGGCCTACAGTCTGGCCTTGCAGGAAGCGTGACAGACCAAGCTACAGAAGCGGTCAAAAATACCTTGGCAGATAAACTGGGGGAAGAGACTGGCATCCAGCTAAATACTGACAGTACCTCCCTGACGGAGGCAGTAAAAAACCAGGCAAAGGACACCTTAAAGGCCACAGCAGATAAAGTGGCAGAGAAAGCAAAAGATACCCTGAAGAAGGCAGCTGAAGAAAAAGTTACAGAGGTTATAGGAGAAGAGGCAAAAAGTAAATTGGAAGAGCTTAAAAAGAAGTTTCCCTTTCCTAAGAAAAAGAAAAACTAAGCCCCAAATACTTGATACCTAAGCCCATCAGTTCAAAGCTGATGGGCTTACTACTTTTCTATGCTAATAAAGGCATGAATACATGCTGATTTTTGATCTATGTAAATTTCATATTATGGTAGGTATCCCTTATTTTTCAATCCATTTTCCCTTAATATAAGTCTGAGAGCAGGTAAAAAATTAAGCTTGTAAAGTCTTCTTTTCTTACCCTTTCCCACCAGGAGAAAATAGGCCCACAGGAAGTGGTTTTCCACAATTATTCCTGTGGAAAACTCATTAAAATCCCAATTATTTTTCGTATCTTTATTAGATGTCTTTTTTAGATAATCCATTTAGAATTAGCTGATTATATGAGCGAACAAAACGCTTCTAACAACAATTATTCCGCGGATAATATTCAGGTACTGGAGGGGATAGAGCACGTGAGGAAAAGGCCTGCCATGTATATTGGGGATGTAGGAGAAAGAGGACTTCACCACCTTGTATATGAAGTAGTAGATAACTCCATAGACGAAGCTATGGCTGGCTACGCTAACGAGATTTCTGTGATCATTCATGAAGATAATTCTATCAGCGTCACTGATGATGGTAGAGGGATTCCAGTGGGGACACATGAGAAAGAAGGTCTCTCAGCCCTGGAACTTGTAATGACCCGCCTGGGAGCAGGTGGAAAGTTTGATAAGAACACTTACAAAGTGTCAGGAGGGCTTCATGGTGTGGGCGTATCATGTGTTAACGCCCTTTCAGCTAATTGTGAAGTTAGGGTATACAGGGACGGAAAAACACATCTCCAAAAGTATGAGAAAGGCGCTGCCATTACCAGGGTTGAAGTCATAGGTGATGCAGACCACACTGGGACAGAAACCCATTTTGTGCCTGATGATACCATCTTCACTGCCACAGTCTACAATTTTGATACCCTGGCCAATCGCCTGAGGGAGTTATCCTATTTGAATAAGGGAGTGAAAATCTCGCTGACAGATGAGAGAGAAAAGCTCAGCAAGAAGGAAATGGAATTAGAAGAGAATGAGGGTAAGATATATCGTTCTAAGACCTTCTTCTCTGAGGGGGGGCTGACAGAGTTTGTCCAGTACCTGGACCAGCACAGAACAGGTCTGCATTCAGATCCCATTTACATACAAGGGATTGATGATGCCCAGACCACACCCGTAGAAATAGCCATTCAGTATAATTCTTCTTTCAATGAGAATATTCACTCCTACGTGAATAATATCAATACACATGAAGGAGGGACACATGTTTCCGGCTTCAAAAAAGCGCTGACCAGAAGCTTGAAAGCTTACGCAGAAACTGAAGGTCTCCTAAAAAAGGTAAAGATCAAGTTATCAGGTGATGACTTTAGAGAAGGGATTACTTGTATCATTTCTGTGAAAGTGGCAGAGCCGCAGTTTGAAGGACAGACCAAGACCAAACTGGGAAACAGTGAGGTTATGGGTACAGTAGAGTCTATTGTAAACCAACAATTAGCCTATTACCTGGAAGAAAATCCAAATGTGGCTAAACGTATCATCCAAAAGGTGATATTGGCTGCAGAGGCTCGTAACGCAGCCAAGAAAGCGAGAGATGCTGTACAAAAGAGAAGTAGTGTCATCGGAGGAGGGCTTCCAGGGAAACTAGCTAACTGCTCCAGCAGAAAGGCAGAGCTCTGTGAGCTATTCCTGGTAGAGGGAGATTCAGCAGGGGGAAGTGCTAAACAAGCCCGGGATAGAAATTATCAGGCCATCTTACCCCTGAGAGGTAAGATTTTGAATGTAGAAAAAGCTCATCCCTCCAGGATCTACGAAAATGAGGAGATTAAAAACATTATTCTTGCCCTCGGAATCACAGGGTTAGGCCAGGAAGAAGACCTTAATCTGGAAAAACTGCGCTACCATAAACTCATTATCATGACAGATGCTGATGTAGATGGAAGCCATATACGTACCCTTTTGTTGACCCTTTTTTACCGGTATTTACATGAATTAATAGAAGCTGGCCATGTATATATAGCTTCTCCCCCTCTGTATCAGGTCAGAAAAGGAAAAGAAAAAAGATACTGTTGGACAGAGGCCCAGCGCAAGGAGGCTATAGATGAGATAGGAGGAGGTGATGAAAGTAAAGTTACCGTCCAGCGCTATAAGGGGCTGGGAGAGATGAACCCCGACCAGCTATGGGAAACCACTATGGACCCAGAAACAAGAACCTTACAACTCGTAAGCATAGAGAGCGCTGCACAGGCAGACTTACTCTTTTCTACCCTTATGGGAGATGATGTAGCGCCTAGAAGAGAGTTTATAGAACAAAATGCCCGCTACGCCAATATAGATTTGTAGCCATAAATTTTATTTTTATTATGTAATACCCCATAGCTGTATTTTTCAGCTTTGGGGTATCTTATTAGCCCCCTACCAATAACGGTCTGTGAAACCTAGTCTTCCGATTAGGCTGATATAAATACCAAACAGACGTTGGATTATTCTATTCCCGAAAACATAATCATCTTATGGAAATCTTACATCGTTAAAGTTGTAAGATTAATAAGTCTGCAAAGTAACTCAGTAGATATATATTGGATAATTATAAAAATGAAAATTTTATTCATTAAAAATTCGGGTCTTAACTAAATGTACTGTACCTAATTTGAAAATTGACTAGGCCAAGGTTCATGAAACACAGATTTCTACCATTACTCCTTACAGCAATAGTGCTGAGCAGCTTTATCCTTCCTAATAGCCAGGACAGCTATACCAGTTTGGTAAAGCCTGATGTGCTAATTGTAGAAATTATTAGTCCTAATATTACTAATGGAACTATCTATGTAGAAGGAGATGAATTTTTCTTCACTGCCAGATTAGATGGGACAAATGCACAGATTGGGCAGGTGACTAGAATAGATTTCTTCAATGGAACCCAACTTTTATTCTCAGATGATCAGATAGTAACAGGTGTAGCAGAATTTAAGTACGAAAATATCCCTGCTGGAGTCCTTAACCTGAGAGTAGTAGCCTACAATGGGAATACCTCCCTGGCTGAAGATAACCTTACAGTGCCAGTTAAAGCCTTACCTAGAGCAGAGATACGTAATCCTGATGATGGAGATGTTTTTTTGGAAGGAGAATCCGTAAATATCAGGGTTAGGGCTACTGATGCAGATGGTAGCATAGCTAAAGTCATCATTAAAGACGGGTTCATCAAGCTGGATTCAGTTACTACGCCTACTACGGGAAACCTATTTGACTACACCATAAATAACATACAAACGGGTACATATGAACTACAGGCCGTAGCGGTAGATAATGAAGGCTATGAAACTGAGTCTAATACTGTAAACCTCTCCGTTTATACCATAGATATTATCAGTCCTGATAATTCTAACGGGAGTATATATGTAGAGGGGGGGCAGTTTTTCTTTACGGCTGCACTAAGAGGGCCCTCTGAAGTAATAGGTCAGGTAACCCGGGTAGAGTTCTTTAACGGCACAGAGCTAATAGCTACTGATAGTGATATAGAAGCCGGCATAGCGGAGTTTATATATGGAGATATTCCTTCAGGTGACCTCATACTAACAGCTGTAGCCTGGAATGGACCTACCAAGCTGGTAGAGGATACGAAAATAGTAAACGTAAGAGCGGTTCCTAAAGTAGAGCTCCTCTCTCCTAGTGATAATACCGTGTTTGTAGAAAACGATCCGGTAACCCTCAGGGTGAGAGCTACTGATGATGATGGTAGTATTGTAGAGGTAAAAATTATTGAAGCTGGCTTTTTTGTCAGAGATTCCGTTTCTACCCCTGTTTCTGGAGATATTTTTGAGTACGCATATGAAAACATTGCTCCGGGTGAGTATGAAATAAAAGTGTCAGCGGAAGATGATGAAGGATATACAGCAGAGTCTAACATTATCAATATCACTGTGCTAGATCAGCCTAAAGTCTCCATTAATACCCCTACTTCAGGAGATAATCTGATTGAAGGCCAAACCATCGTTTATAGTGCTTCAGTCTTTGACATTGACAGTGAAATAGATACAGTAAGGTTTTTTGCTGGTGATTTACTGATTAGAGAAATCATAAAGCCAGAGAGTTTTGGGATCATTTGGACAGACATACCTCCTGGATCTTATGATTTGAGAGTAGAGGTAGTAGATAATACAAAATTGAAAAATGTCAGCCCTACTGTACCCATTGTCATCAAGGCAAAGCCTGTATTTGACATTATTAGCCCTCCTCTCTCTCTGGAGTTTGAGGCAGCACCAGTTTACATAGAAGGAGATACTATCCCCTTTGTTATAAAAGCACGAGATCCTGATGGCTTGCTGGATAGTGTGGTCGTTTCTCTTTTAGACACTACGCTATCTCAGATAGTTCAGAGTACGCCTACCTCAGATGGCTTTTTCACCTTCAGACATGACTGGGTCAGTAATAAATCCGGAAACAGGCAGTTTATTGTCTCTGCCTGGGATGATGATAGTCTTTTCAGGTCTTCCGAGTTTTATAAGCTGAGAATACAGGCCAGGCCTACTTTGAGAATTATATTTCCGTTTGACAATACTCAATATGGGCTGGGAAATAATATTTTCATTCAGGTGGATGCGCAGGACAGGGATAATGAAATAGAGACCATTTCCTTCTTCCATAAAAATGCTATTGACGGAAGAGATACCCTTTTAGCAGTAGATGATGATGTAGAGGAAGGCGGTTGGGGTGCGGTCTGGAAGTCTCCTCCCATGGGCAACCATACCATTTATGCGATAGCTGAAGATGAAACAGAGCTCACCCGGAAGTCCGGAGATATCCGCTTAGCTATCTTTCCACCCACTAATGTATCCTACTTCAGCTTTGAAGCTACACAGCTACCTTCAGGAGTAGAGTTAGCATGGGAAATAGACCAGCTATTTAGAATCAAAAGTTTCTTTGTAGAAAGAAGTACAGATGGTTCCCTATATGAAGCCATCACCAATAGTAGAATAGATATAGAAGAGGGGACTTCCACGGACTTACAATCTTTTTCCTACACAGATTTATGGGATAACATTCCTACCTCTGACGAGCTATACTACAGAATTAGGGGAGCAGGGATAGACGGCTTTTCTTCTTATTCTCAAGTAGATACCGTGTACAGAGGGCAGGATTTTTCTGTAGAAGTATTTCCCGTACCAGCTAGCCAGACAGGCTCTCTCCAAGTAGTGATAGGAGGAGAGGCAGAGCTACTGGAGTTTAGAGATACCTCTGGGAGAATTGTCCTTACGCAAGAGGTAACCAGTGAGGACCAGATCATATTCTTCCCAGGTAAGACACTCCCTCCAGGCTTATATTTTCTCACAGTGAAAACTAAACTGGAAGAACTCGGGAGAAATAAAGTATATGAAGTAACCAAAAAGGTTTACATACATGGAGATTTCTAATGTGGAGTCCCCTGGAGCAGTATTTATTAGCTGAGAAAGTATCACCTACTACCCTGAATTTGAAAAAATGCGAATACGAAGTTAAGGATTAGCCAAACTTATGAAGGTCCATCATACTATCATCATCACATTATTACTGTTCTTGCCTGGTTTCAATACCCCTTCTTTGTATGGGTATGATCCAGCTGTGAACCCAAGTACGATTTTCATCGAGATTGTTAGTCCTAACCCTACTTCAGTATATATAGAAGGAGATGATATTCAGTTCGCAGTGAATATAACTAGCTCTAATCCCTCTGAGATAAGTCAAATAGATAAGGTTGTGTTCTTTAATGGTACTACTCCATTAGGAGAAGATACAGATTTATCCAATGGTGCCAGTATCACATTTCAGAATATCCCTCCCGGAACACTACTCCTGAGAGCCCAAGCCTTGGGTGCTAGTGGAGGGGTGTTAGTAGAAGATGAAGTAACTATCATTGTTAGAGCGCTTCCCAGAGCCAGCCTAGTTACCCCTACGCAAGGAAGAGAATACATCGAAGGAGATGCTGTGAACGTAGAAGTAGAGGCAACAGATGGAGATGGAAACATTGTGAGGGTGGAGATTTACGAACCAAACCCAAGGGTATTAGTGGAAACAGTTACTACTAGCTCCGGACAAAATATATTTGAATACAGCTGGCAAGGCCTAACTCCAGGCAACTACGAAGTGTACGCAATCGCTTTTGATAATGATGGGGCTTCTGTAACCACAGATACCATAGGCTTTCAGGTCTTAGACAGACCGGCTGTAGCTATCACTTCCCCTAAAGCTGGAGATGAATTTGCAGAAGGAGATACTATCACCATAGTGGCCTTGGTAAATGACCTGGAACAGGCCATAGACACCATACGGTTTTTTTATGATGGAATTCTCCTGGAAGAAAGAGTAAACGCTACGGATTTTGTGTATGAGTGGCAAAATGTGCCACCAGTAGGACTGACGGATCTGACTGTGGAAGTGGTAGATAATACCAACTTAAAGTCTGTAAGTGCCGCGCTTCCCATTAAAATTAAAGCCAAACCCACCTTAACTTACTTTGTACCTTTTACTACTACTGATGCCGCAGCGGCACCTGTATTTGATGAAGGAGATTCTATCCGCTTCATCATTTATGCTAATGATGCTGACGGGTTTTTAGACTACGTAGAATTTTATGTGAGTGATACCCTCTTATTTACTGATTCTACCGGGGTATTTCAAGGAGATAAATTTGTGTATGAACACACATGGGTGAGTAACAGAGCAGGCGTTCTCCCTTTCTACGCCACAGCCTATGACAATGATACACTTTCCAGAACCACACAACTTTTCCTGCTGAACATTAGAGCCAGGCCCAAAGTAAGTTTTATTCTCCCTGCTAATAATACCGAATATGGCTTGGGAAATGATATACCACTTGAAGTCAGTGCTGTAGACCAAGACAACGAAATTTTAGCAGTGGAATTCTATGTAAAAGACCCTAACGGTATTCAAGATAGCTTACTGAGTACAGATACAGATGGGACGGATGGCTGGGAAAGTATGTGGCAAGCCCCCCCTTTAGGGAATCATATCCTCTATGCTATTGCCGTGGATGAAACCGCTATAAAGCGCCAGTCCTCAGACCTGAATGTGACAGTCTTTCCGCGTTCCCATGTGGACTACTTCAGCTTCAAGACTAAACAGATACCTACTGGTATCAAGCTGGACTGGCAAACCAGACAGCTTTACCGCTTAGCGTCATTTGAAATAGAAAGAAGTCTGGACGGAAAAACCTTTACTTCCTTGGCTTCCAGCAGTCAAATGGTAGACGTGAATACCTCTACCCAGTTACTTTCCTATTCATTTACTGACCCCTGGACGGGCATTTCTGATTCTGAAAAGCTCTATTACAGGGTAAAGGGCGTAGGACAGGATAACCAATTTACTTATTCCAGAGTAGACAGTATCCTCCGTGGGAAAGAATTTACCGTAGACATATTTCCCATCCCTATCAGCCAATCTGGAGCCGCACGTATCATCATCGGAGGAGAAGCAGATCTATTGGTATTTAGAGACCTGACTGGTAGAGCTGTACATACACAGGCTATTCCTCAGGACCAAAAGCGAATATTTTTTGCCGGTAAAACCCTGGAGCCAGGCTTTTATATTCTTTCCATTAAATCCATCATTGGGGAGGGAGAAAATCAGCGAGAGTTTGAGGTAACGCGAAAAATTCTCATTCAGGGAGATTTCTAGATTTTCACCTCTCTTTATGAGAAATAAACTAGCTACCTACATGTATTTGAAAAAGGTACCAGCTCTTTTTGGGTGCATTGCAGTAGAAAAGTGGTCCTCTTTAAGGTGTTGGTAGAAATGAGGGAGAATTATAGGACTACTTACAACCTAGGGGAGAAAGGCTAATCTTAGGTAGTTGATCTTTTTACCCATTCTCAGGAAGATTTTCTCATAGCTAGTCTTAATTCTGGCATCATCATGGATCTTCTCTGCCTCATGTAAGTCAAAGCTGAGTTCCGTTATCACCACATCAGCTTGGTCCACAAACACTTCCAGGCTATAATGAAATAGCTCCAAGCTATCTGTTTTAAAGAAAACAGATCCCTTTTCCTGCATAATTTGTTTGTATTGGTGAAGGAAGGCAGGATTAATCATCCTATGCTTAGCCTGCCTGTTTTTAGGGTAAGGATCAGGGAAGGTAATCCAGATATGCGCTACTTCTCCTGGGGAGAAATAATCACCTACACTAGTTAAATTGATCCATAAAAACTTAATGTTCTCTATCCCTTCTTCTAAAGCCTGGCTAGCAGCGTGCCACATCCTGTCTGGCTTTAGGTCTATACCCACAAAATTCTGTGTAGGATATCTTCTGGCCAGTTCCAGGCTAAACTCAGCCTTCCCACATCCTAATTCAAGTGTAATAGGATAATCATTCCTAAAGACCTCTCTCCATTTTCCTGCATACTTATCCTCGCGGGTAAAGCAGTTTTCCAGTTCCAAATATTCCTGATTCCTGATTTGCTTCTTTCTGGCCATATAGCTTGTCTGAGCGTAAACACGCAAAAAAATAATTTGAAGAAAAAGCCACAAATTCTTTCTTCCTTCTAGTACCCAACTAATTTCTCCTATGTTCTGAAAGCCTGACTCTGCTTTTAACTAGGAAAAAACAAAGAACGAAAATAACTAGCTTCACTATCAGCGAATCATACATAGATACAAACTGTTTGATGAATTAATTTCTCTAACCTTTCGGACAAAAAAGTATCTTGTATTTTCTTGTTAATGAGTGCATTTTTAAAGCTGAAATCCAATTATCAAATAATATATGTCATATCTTTTCACATCAGAATCAGTATCAGAAGGACACCCTGATAAAATAGCTGATCAGGTGTCTGATGCAGTCCTGGACGCCATTCTCAGTCAAGATCCTAATGCTAGAGTAGCTTGTGAGACCTTAGTTACTACTGGTCTGGTAGTGCTAGCCGGAGAAATTTCCACTCATGCGCAGGTAGATTTCCAAGAGGTAGTAAGAAAGAAGATCGATGAAATCGGGTATAATTCTGATGATTATAAGTTTAATGCAGCTTCTTGTGCTGTCATGAATGCTTTACATAAACAGTCACCAGATATAGCTAGAGGAGTAGACAGGGATCAGGAGGAAAGCCAGGGAGCGGGGGACCAGGGGATGATGTTTGGATATGCCTGTAATGAGACAAAGGAGTATATGCCTATGGCGTTAGCTTTTTCTCACAGGATTGTGCAGACATTAGCAGAGATCCGTAAGAATGAGCCTACCCTTATGCCCTACCTGAGACCTGATTCTAAAAGCCAGGTGACCATAGCATATGATGATCATGGTAAACCCCTAAGAGTACATACCATCGTAGTGTCTACCCAGCATGATGATTTCATTAAGCCTGCGGATGAAAGCGCAGCATCACAGGCAGCAGCTGATACAGAAATGCTCCAAAAGATACGGAAGGACATGATTGAGATAGTGGTCCCCCGGGTCATCCCAGCTGACCTATTGCAGGATACAATATACCACATTAATCCTACTGGAAAGTTTGTTATCGGAGGGCCACATGGAGATGCAGGGCTTACAGGTCGTAAAATCATTGTAGACACCTACGGAGGAAAAGGGGCCCATGGAGGAGGCGCCTTCTCAGGGAAAGACTCTTCCAAGGTAGACAGGAGTGCAGCCTACGCCTCTCGGCACCTGGCCAAAAACCTGGTAGCAGCCGGAGTAGCAGAAGAAGTGCTGGTCCAGCTTGCCTATGCCATAGGAGTAGCTGAGCCGGTATCCGTCAATGTAAACACATATGGGACTGCTAAAGTAGACCTGTCTGATGCTGAAATAGCTCAAAAAATAGCGGGTCTCTTCTCCTTCACCCCTGCCGCTATTAGAAAAAGACTTCACCTTACTGATCCTATTTTCTCCGTTTCTGCTGCCTACGGACATATGGGAAGAGAATGCTATGAAGCAGAAATAGAAACCGCCTATCTAGTCAAGGATGAGTTAGCTGCTGAGCAACATACTGTGACCAGAGAAAGAAAAATGAAGAAAGTGAAGTTCTTCAGTTGGGAAGAACTGAACCTGGTAGGAGATATCCAGAAAGCCTTTCAGCTTGAAACAGTAAACTCCGTCTTAGGATAATCCTATCAGATAGACATAAGGGTGGCAGGAAAAGGGATGTCCTCGCCTGCCACTTCCTTTCTTATCCTAGCTAAGTAGAGAAGGGAAATATCTCATTCCCTAACACCCTTACCCACATTCCTTGAGCTTATATAGGAAGGAAATGTGATTAATACCTAAGGCGCTTTCAGGAGTCAAACGGGAGAGCCCTAAGCCTTGGAAATCTGGATATGTCTGGTAAAAGTATATCCCTCAGCCTAAAAATCACGTTAAACTCACCAAAGGAATGTCAAAAATCCTAGCGCTGTCTAGGGATAGCAAGTTTCACCTCTCATGGCTCCATTTATGAAGTTCCAACCATCCAGTTCATTTCTGTCTAGCTTACTTATAATTTGTATTTGCTGGCTAAGTGCCTGTTCTCCAGAAAGTCAGCAGCAAGATTCAGAAGAAGAGCTGGAGGAGTACCTACCTGATTCTACTAACACTGAAGGCATGGCATTTACAGAGGCCTGTTTTAAGTATGAACATACTATTTGTGAAATGGGATTGGAGTTTGTACGTATAGGCGACTCTATTCACCACATTTCCCTGGACCAAATCCCTGAAGGAGGATGGAAAGATACTATCTTAAATGGCTCAGGCTATAACTGGAAAAGCATAACCCTAGCTATGGCTGATGGAAATATCACCATAGAAGGAGAATTCATTGATGATAGGTATCCCATAGATTACGTATACCGTGCGCCTGTGAGTAGGATCAGAATAGAAAACCCCGAATATAAAACACTTACCTCTTTACGAGTGGGATCTACTATTTCTGAACTAACCTCTATTTTTCCTGATAGCTTAATCCAGCTCACGCCCTTTCCTAATTATGATGCCATCCAAATCAATACCTTAAATGGCAGTCATTTAAACTACTTAGTGCTAGATCCTGAAAAGCAAATTGCCATAAAGAGCGGAGGCGTCCCCACCATTGAAGATTTACCCAGTTCTACTGAAATATTTGCCATCGTGGTTATGTAAGGGATAGGAAAGAAAAAATGCTAAATTCTTACCTATTAAGCTGAATTCTTCCATACATTTTCCTCCTGCTTTGGGATAAACCCTTTTTTATGCCTAATTTTGCACGGCTCGGTTAAACCGCGCGGAAAGGAGACTCATATACATGACAGAAGAAACTGAAAACAACATTATTGAAGAACAAACAGAACAACCTACCCTACAAGAACAAGTAGAGCAAGCGGTAGAGGAAAAAGGAGCCGATTCCTCGGCATCAACTGAAGAAAAACCACAAGAAGGTAATTTATTAAAGGAGGACCCACTGGATGATGATGATGATTCATGGTGGGAGTCAGGTGATGATTACACAGAAGCCGAAAGAAAAGAGCTGGAGGCTCTCTACAGCAGTACCTTAAAGGAATTTCATTCTAATGAAATCGTGCAAGGAGCTGTAGTAAGTATCGGTGAGAAAGAAGTGGTTCTAAACATTGGGTTCAAGTCAGAAGGGATAGTCCCTATCTCAGAATTTAGAGATATTTCTGATACCCTCAAGCCCGGGCTGGAAGTTGAGGTTTTCATTGAAAATGTGGAAGATCAGCACGGACAGCTTATTCTTTCCAGAAAAAGAGCAAAAAGTCTACGTTCCTGGGAGCGCATTAATGCTTCTATGGACAGTGATGTAGTATTGGAAGGGCATGTCATGCGCCGTACCAAGGGGGGATTTGTAGTAGACATAGACGGAATCGAGGCCTTCCTGCCCGGTTCTCAAATAGACGTTAAACCCGTGAGAGATTTCGACATTTACGTCGGAAGAAACATGGAGTTTAAAGTAGTTAAGATTAATCACGCTTATGAGAATGTGGTTGTATCTCACAAAGTGCTGATTGAAGAGAAGCTAGAAGAGCAGCGTAAAGAGATTCTTCAAAATCTTGAGAAAGGACAAGTACTGGAAGGTACTGTTAAGAACATGACCAACTTCGGGGTATTTATTGACCTTGGAGGCGTAGATGGTCTTCTGCACATAACAGACATCTCATGGGGTCGTGTGAACCATCCAGAAGAAGTCCTTAACCTGGACGAGAAAGTAAATGTGGTAGTGCTAGACTTTGATGATGCCAAGAAGCGTATCAGTCTAGGCATGAAGCAGCTTACGCCTCATCCGTGGGATTCTTTACCTGAAGATATAACAGAAGGGTCTACAGTTAAGGGTAAGGTAGTGACAGTAGCAGATTATGGTATCTTCCTGGAAATCATGCCCGGCATAGAAGGCTTGATACATACCAGTGAGATGTCCTGGTCTCAGCACACCAAGAACCCTGCAGACTCCTTTAAAGTAGGAGATGAACTGGAAGCCATAGTGCTGAATATAGACCGTGAGGACCGTAAAATGTCCTTAGGTATCAAGCAATTACTTGAAGACCCATGGGCTAAGATTCAGGAGAAATATCCAGTGGATAGCCGCCATAAAGGGCTTGTGCGTAATATGACTAATTACGGCCTGTTTGTAGAGTTGGAAGAAGGAGTAGATGGCCTGGTACATATTTCCGACCTTTCCTGGACCAAGAAATTCAATCACCCATCTGATTACGTGAAGGTGGAGGAAGATCTGGAAGTGGTAGTGTTAGGCATAGATCAAGACAACCGTCGTCTGAGTCTGGGCCACAAGCAGCTTACAGAAGATGTATGGGAGACGTTTGCTTCCATCTTTACAGTAGGATCTATCCATGAGGGCACAATCAAGAAAATTGACGCTAAAGGTGCAGTGCTTGAGCTAGAGTATGGAGTAGAAGGAACAGTACCTGCTAAGCACTTAAAGGTAGAGCAAGGAAAAGATGAGTTGAAGATAGATGACCAGGCTAAGTTTATGGTCATTGAGTTCAACAAGGATGCCAAGCGTTTGGTGCTTTCACACACCAAGGTTTGGAACCAGGATGCAGCACCTGCTAAACCTGCCCGTAAGAAAGGGAAGAGTAACCAAGGTGGTGGTGGTAGTTCTCAAGCTGCCAAACAAGGTACCACGACTCTGGGAGAGCTTGATGCCCTACAGAAACTGAAAGAGCAGATGGTAGCGCAAGAAAAAGCTGATAAGCCCAAGGCGAAGCGCAAGAAAGCAGCTCCTAAAAAGGAAGAAAAGCCTGCTGAAGAAGCCGTAGTAGCAGAAGCGCCAGCAGTGGTGGAAGAAGCTTCAACTGAAGTAGCTGCGGAAGCACCAGCTGTTGAAGAAACACCTGTAGCGGAAACACCTGCTGCTGAAGAAGTATCAGCTGTTGAAGAAACACCTGCTGCTGAAGAAGCACCAGCTGATGATAAAGAAGAAAAAACCGAAGAATAGGTTTTTCACATACATAAAAAAGCCGGCCTCATGGTCGGCTTTTTTTATTTTGGATAGACAGGTAGGGAAAACCTGATAAAATAGTTGAAGTGATAAGTTTCCTGCGGCTCTGGTAGGTATGAATCGTACTCAGAGCCGTATCGTTTGGAGCACTTCAACTACCCTAATGGACACTCTTTTTTCTAAAACTAGCTTTCTCCTGTTAATACACCGCCCTAATGTGATTCACCAGGACATTTATAGCCTTATACATATGGCTGTTATTCGGAATGATTAGGTCGCAGTTTCGCTTGGTGGGGGAAACATACTTCTCGTACATGGGTGCCACAAATTTAGTGTAGTCTGTCAATATAGACTCCAGGCTATAGCCCCTTTCCGAAATATCTCTCGTTAACCTCCTAGCTAGTTTAATGTGTTCTTCTGCTTCTATAAATACCTTTAAATCAATGAGCTTAGCTAATTCCGGTAGGTGATAGATAAATAAGCCTTCCAGAATCACTACAGAGGAGGGCGCTATGGTTAGTTCTTCAGGAACAGCATACGGATTATTAAAAGTGTACTCTTTCCTGGAAATGGATATTCCCTGCATGAGTTGGGACATATCCTGAAAGAGTTCATCTAGGAGAATAGAATCAGGATGATCAAAATTTACAAGCCCTTCTGGCGTTTTTACCTGATCTTCCAGCGGTTTATAGTAGTTATCTTGGGAAACTTCACTGATTTCATACCCTTTGAGTTGTTCCCTAAGCTGATTTAAGAGGAAGGTTTTCCCGGACGCACTCCCTCCACAGATCCCTACAATGTATGGCTTCTTCATGTGTTGCTAATATTCCGGGGTCGAAAATACGGAAATGATTGACTAAGGCCGAATATTTTCCTGCGGAAGTGTGGTGAGGATTCAGACTACTAGTAGGGTTCTCCTCTTACGCCTATCTATCATCATGTGCTACTAGCCTAAAGCCTGAATAATACCCTGCACTGTTAGGCTTTTTATCTTGCCTGGAGGTAGTTTCATTGGCATAAGGCGTTTGAGAGCGAGACCCGCCTCTTTGTACTTTTTTAGTTCCAGATCTGGGACCTTGGGGATCTTTGGCTTTTCGGGATTGGCGGTAGTAGCTTCCACTATACCAGTCCAGGCACCACTCTAATACATTACCTGACATATCATGTAGGCC
Organism: Bacteroidota bacterium; assembly: GCA_039026975.1. GTDB lineage: Bacteria > Bacteroidota > Bacteroidia > J057 > J057 > JBCBKZ01. The sequence goes on from JBCCLI010000043.1 coordinate 17,259, forward strand.
GAGTTCATTAGGCTTTCTACTTCCCACTTTTTTGTCACTTGAGTTTCCCTGATAGGCAGCCACTTCATCTATCTTGTTACTGCCTGCATAGAGATAGCCCTTAGACTTAAGGCCTCCCTTAGCTGCAAACTCCCACTCAGCTTCTGTAGGTAAGCTGTACTTCACACCTGTTTTCTCAGAAACCCAATCAGCATATGCTACTGCCCCATACCAGCTTACTCTTCCTACCGGATGGTCTTTACAATCGAATTCTGGTACTATCCTGAATAGGCCTTCTTCTTCTTTTATGCGGCATATATCCTCACTGACTTTGGTAAACTCATTAAAAAAATTTCCGCCCCCCTCATTGTATAGCCTATACCATGGCTTTCCTCCTCCCGATTGGTTTCCTTTTTCATTCAAGAATTCCACAAATTCTCCTAAAGAAATTTCATACTTCCCCAGGTAAAAGTCTGAGACTGTCACTTCATGAGGAGGCTCATCTTGTGAGTTTCCGTCATCCTCTTCCCCATCATTATCTCCCATGGTGAAGGTTCCTCCTTTCACGTAGATCATAGGACCTGCATAGGCATCTACATAATCCTCTTTTTCAGGGATGACAATGGTGGGAGCGGCTTTCCCAGAATCATCCGGTAGTAGCTTACGGACGGAGGCTATCATGTCACGTATTTCCTCCGTATTTCTTTGCTCCTGAGCTTGCAGATACGCAGCTAAGGCCTTTTCTGGATGGATCTTTTCAGCTAAGCCCTGGAGTTTATACTGGGTATATAGCCTATCCCGTGTAGCCTCCTTCTGGCAGAGTTGAATTCTCAACTCTAGTTCTGGATTAGGCTTAAGGGCATTGGCTTTATTATAAGCATTAAGGGCTTCTTGCCACTGGCCACGCTGGAAGTATACATCTCCCTGTTGGATAGCAAGTTGGTATCTTAGGTCTGGCGTCTCTTCAGAGACTAGGTCTGCTTTAGAAATACCCAACATGCCGTTGAGGGGTACTTGCCAGAATTCCAGCATCTTTAGAAGAATGTCAGGAGCTACACAGGTAGCTTTTACGGGGTCTTCTTCTATAAGCATCCCTACCAATTCATACTCTTGATTGAGTACCGCTCCCCCCGAGGAACCAGGACTAATCCCTTCTGGGGTAATGGTAAAAAAATCATCATCATAGCCCAAACTTAAGTCCTTGACTTCCGGGCTGTTATTAATATCCCAGTTATTTCCATAGGGGTGGCTGATTACCAGTAGGTGCTGTAGCGGGATGAGCTTATTATCTGAGAATTTAAAAGAAATAGGCGGAGTCTCCCTTACTGCCTCACACCTTAGAACAGCTACATCCTTCCTATCATCAGCTTGAAAAACCCTGGCTGTTGCGCTTTGTCTATCTCTAAAGGTCAGATTGGTATCTGAAGCATCTTCTATGATGTGGGTAGCCGTGAGGAAATACCATTGGCCTTCTTTCTCCCCAAGATAAATGGCCGTCCCTCGCTCATAGCCGGAGGAGACCAAAGCTACTGGTTCTAACAATACATCCTGCGAATAGAGAAAAGGACAAAGGAAACAGGAAAGAATGGCAATGAAATAACGCATAGAAGTTGATGACAAATAGAATAAGATAGGCTGTGTGGAAGGGAATTGCAAGTTTACAGAAGGGGTAAAGATATTCTATTTATTCGCCAAGTAAATCAAGAATATCATTCTTAAAATCTTGAGAGATCCGTAAACCCGACTCTTCTAAATCCTCCAAAACTACTTTCGCCCCTTGAATAACCCCCTTATGTTTTGCTTTAACGACTACCCCAATAGTTCCAATAACCTTCAGCCCTAATCTCTCAGCAACCTTCCTCCCCTTTTTCTCATCGATAATCAATAGACTATTCTGTATCCCTAGGGCGAGAGCAATTGCACTTGCTTCTCCTGGATCAAGTTCCAATTCTAACAGCTTCGTTTATTCAAGATTATAGTTTCTGACTATATTTATCCATTCTGGAAGATCAGAACCAACCTCATCAAGAACCACATCTGTTATTAGAATTTCATCAAACAGCTGATCTAGTATTTCTAGTTTATTGATCTTGATTAATGCAATGAGGGGACTTACATCAGTAATGATAATGGAATCAGGCATTAGCAATATCTTACTTCAACTCTTCCACGTCATACTGAAAAAGGGAAACATTATATTTACCTAGCACCTCTATGAATGCTCACTTCGATAGGCCTACTATTTCTGCAGCTTGCCCTGTAGTAACTAACCCTTCATCAAATAACTTAGAGGCCAGCATCATCTTAAGCTCAAACTCACTTAACGCTAAGCCTACAGGTAAATTTACTTGAATACTCTGATGAAATTTATTTCCAGTAGAGAGCTAATTCACCACCTTTCTAAATATATGGATTTCATTATCTTTTACCCATTTTGAGTAATATATGTTCAGGTGCTTCAGCCTCTGAAAGAAAAGATTATCCCCTAAAATACGCCACTAGCTTCGCTAATGACTTCCCTCTATGAGAGATACGGTTCTTCTCGGCTGAGTCCATTTGGGCGAAGGAAATATCATAGCCTTCAGGCTGAAAGATGGGATCATAGCCAAAACCTTCTGTCCCTACCTTTTCTGTGAGAATAGTCCCCTCTACTATCCCTTCAAAGGTTTGCTCATTCTCCCCATCCACATAAGCTATAAGGGCTTTGAACCGGGCAGTCCTCTTAGAAATTCCTTCCAGCTCCCCCAATACTTTCTGGATGTTATCTTCATGTGTACAGCCTGGGCCTCCATAGCGGGCAGAGTAGACTCCCGGCCGACCATCCAGCGCATCTATAATCAGCCCTGAGTCATCAGCAAAGCAGGGAATACCAGCAGCTTGATGAAAGGCACGTGCTTTCAAAAAAGCATTTCCTACAAAGGTAGTTTCAGTCTCTTCTACGTCCATTTGAATACCCAGGTCAGCCAAGGAAAAAATCTCTATCCCTTCTGGCATGATGGCTCGTACTTCTTCCAGCTTGTGGGGATTATTGGTTCCGAAAAGTAACTTCATGGGTGTAGGAGAAATTGGGCTTGTTTAAGTAGGGCTACCGTTTCTTCTTGAATATCTTCTCCGGTGAGAATATCCACTAACAGGGGCACAAAGAAAAAGTCCTTATCCTTCCAGGTGTAAGAAGAGGGGATATCTTCCTGGGTAAAGATCCCCAAAAATACTACCTGATTAACTGGCACGGTAGTCAAGTCAAACTGAGTGGCAGCTTGCTGTACTACGCCAAAGCCTACTTCAGCTAAAGAAAGGCCCGCCTGTATCACATAACTTTTTAGGCTGGCTGTCAGATTTTTATTGGTGAACTCCTCTTCTACTAATACGAGGGCTAGCTTGGATTCTGCTTTCATTTTCCAAACTACTGACTCCCCAACAGTGAAGATAGCCTCATCTAATCCTTGAGGTTCTCCAGCTTCCCCCTGACCAGATGAACTTACCGTTTTAAGTTCTTCTATTACAGTGGGCTTTTCAGGTACTATGTACCACCATTCTCCAAAAAGTCTTCTAACATCTTCTTGAGAAAAGTCCATTACCTGGCCCCCCAATTATTAGCATATGCTAGTTGGGTATACTTAAATGCCTCTTTAGGTGGTTTATATGAAACCTTAATACCTTGTAGTGCTTCAAACTCCTCCTTCAGTCTGGCAAAGATCTGCCTATGCTGGCTGAATCCTTCTGTAGCTCCTAGTTCATCCGCTATCTGCATGGTCATTTTCCAACTGGGTAACACATCAAAAATATTCTCCAGATTTCTCCATCTGTCAACGGCTACAGCGGCCTTATCTATCCTACTTTTAGGTAGACGCATCCACATTTCTGGCGTCATCTGCTTAATCTGCTTTGCCAGTTTCGTGACCTGAGGTATTTCTTTGTGATTAATGTAAGTCCCTTCCCCTTCTATGGAAGTAGCGGCAGGTAGTAGCCAATCCACCTGCTCAAAGGTTAGCTGATACTGGGTAGCATGTACGATACTCTTCACATTTCCCACGGATATTCCCCCCTCTTCAAATAGGGTATCATACTCTAGGGAGTAGAGGAGAGAAACATCCTGGCTGTCTAGCTTTTTCTGTAGCTCCTCCTGGCTGACAGGGGTAAATCCTAGCCACTCACAAGCCTTAGCATTAGGGGCCTGGTCATCTTGCATGAGCCAGTCATCTCCTGTACCTTCCTGAATGTTAGGGACGTAATAAATCTCCTCTGTATCCAGGAGGGAGGCCAGCTCTTTTAGTGCATAATTACTTTCCAGAGAAGCAAAAGGAGAACCTAGTAAGAGGAGCTTCTCCTTGTATTCTTGAAGGAGGAGAGCAGACTGACGCAGCCCATCCTCAAAATTGATAGGGATATCTCCTTTTATTTTTACGCCTGACACCCTATTCTCATTATATCTATCTACATTCAGACGGTAGGCGTCCGGCATCCAGTAATCATTTACCTCCATATTTTTACGAGGCGTGATCCGCATCACCTTATTATCTCTGATCCAGACATAAATATTAGTGCCTGTACTATCATTCATATCTATAGAGGGGCTGTAGGACATCTCCCACACCCTGGCCTTAAATCTGTGCTGTTTAGAGGTAAGCGCCCCTACTGGACATATATCAATAGTATTCATAGAGTAGGGATCATCAAAAACTAGCCCTGGAGGAGTTCCAGGACAGTTTTTATCTCCTCTTCCTACTATGGTCAACTGGTGAGTACCTGAAATTTCTTCTGTAAAGCGGGTACAGCGCGTACAGTTAATGCAGCGCTCCTGGTCTAATACCACATTAGGCCCTAGTTCTACTCTTTTCTCCTTATGCTGTTTTTGTACTTCAAAACGGGACCCTTCCGGCCCGTACTTAAATGTCCATATTTGGAGAGGACATTCACCCGCCTGGTCACATATAGGGCAATCCAGCGGATGATTAATAAGCATGTATTCCAACACGCCCTGCTGTGCCCGCTTAATCACTTCTGAAGATCTGTGGGTCTTCACATACATGCCATCCCTGATGGGCGTATTACAGGCAGTGTTAGGCTTCCTGCCCCACTGGATGACGGGCTTCCCCTCCTCATCAAACTGGAATTCGCCTGTAGCCCTATCCTTAGCCTGAAATCCCACTTCCACCAAGCACATACGGCAGTTAGTAGGCGTAGTCATAGCTGGATGATAGCAGAAGTAAGGTATCTCTATTCCCTGATCGATCGAAAACTGCAATAATGAATGTTTTCCCTCAAATTCTATTTCCTGATCGTCGATCTTGATTATCGGCATGTAATGAATCTTTTCACGTCTTAATATAGCAGGATAAATATAGATATAAATTTCTATTTTTCTGGTAAAACCACCCCATGCTGAAAAGGAAGTAGGATAGGTAAAATTCTATCAGAATTTCCTTTATTGTGGTTATCATAAGTTCCGTCAGATATTAGCGTTATCCCTAAGATGCACTTGCACGTAGTTTCATTTGATATCCCCCACCCTGCCAACTATGGTGGTGTGATAGATGTTTACTACAAGCTGGTAGCCCTGGCAGCTAAGGGGGTAAAAATTCACCTACACTGCTTTTATGAAGACAGAGAACCTTCCTCCGCCCTTAGCATTTACTGTGAGGAAGTATACTACTACCCCAGGAAGGGGAAACTCAGTGCCCTTCCGTTAAAACTCCCCTACATAGTTAATTCCCGACGTTCTCAAGAATTACTCAAAAGGCTGATAAGTATGCCCTATCCCATTTTATTTGAAGGGTTACATACCTGTTATTATCTGGCTCATCCAGATTTATCCAGAAGGCTTAAGATGGTAAGAATGCATAATGTAGAGTGGGATTACTACTTTCAGCTTTCCAAGCGTGAAACACGCTGGGCCCGTAAGCAGTATCTACTGCTGGAATCCCAACGCTTACAAGAATTTGAAGGGGTACTAACCCATGCACAGGATATTTTCACCATTTCTCCCGCTGATACTGCTTATTTTAAGGAGAATTTTCAGCGAGCTACTTACTTACCTCCTTTTCATCCTAATGGAAACATCATCTCCAAAGAAGGGAAGGGAGACTACTGCTTATATCATGGGAAACTGTCTGTAGCAGAAAATCATGAGGCAGCCATGTTCCTGATCAAGGAAATATTTTCTAAGCTTAACATTCCCCTCATCATAGCAGGCAGTGAACCCTTACCAGAACTTATAGAGCATATAAACCAGCATGATCATATAAGATTAACTCATGATGCAGGTGAGGGAGAAATGTTAGACCTGATGAGAAATGCGCATATACATGTCTTACCCACCTTTCAGGCAAGCGGTGCCAAACTTAAGCTCCTTAATGCCCTTTTTACAGGAAGGTTCTGCCTGGTAACTCCTGCTATGGTAGATAATACGGGCTTAGAATCTTTGTGCATAGTAGCTGATAGAGTAGAAGATTTCCGCTCTATGGTTAGGCAGCTCATAGACTTGCCTTTTCCCACTCAGGAAATTCAACGAAGGAAAGACCAACTATTAGCCACCTATCAGAATGACCAAAATGCCCAAAAAATCTACGATTTGATTACCTAGGCTTCACTAGCAGCTGATATATTTCCGCCCATTTTTCCTGTAAAAAACGATACTAAAGCCTTACTTTCACGCTCATGATGTGGAAAACTCTGCTTTTCTCCCTTCTCTGTATCTGTATCATTTCACCTATTTACTCCCAATCTGACGAGATTAATATCTCAGCGGCTTTTGCGCAGTCTATTGCGCTAAGAGTTACCTCAGGAGCTAACATCACCTGGACTTTTTCTACCATCAGTGATTATGAGAATGGGAAAGTAGCTAATAGTTATTTTGAAGTATCATCCAGTACCAATTTCAATGTAGATGTTTCTTTTACTCCTTTCACCAACGCAGAGGGGGATGAATTAAATCTCAAAAACCTTAGCTTCCGCGTTAGGGTACCCATAGCTAGTTCTGGTGGTCAGGGAACTCGCTGGGATTTTGGGGCACACAATACCTCAAATAATGGTGCACAAGAATCAACAGAGCACTTTAGTGGGGTTCACTTCGCCACCACTACCCCAAGAACCATCCTAGTGCCTGGTCCTAATGGAAATGCTGGAGACTACGCAGAGAATATCTACCGCCTCACTCTTAGACTAGGGAGTAAAACGCATTCAAGTGATCCAGCGATTAACCTACCCGTTCTTCTGGACCAAAACATAGCCCCTGGTGTCTATACCTGCACAGTTACCCTGGAGGCGATTCCGGTGGTAATCTGAGAATGGATGGGTGAATGATTGAATGGGTGGATGAATGAAGGATCAAAATTTAATACCGTAGAAACGCAAGATTTTTCATCTCTACCAGATTTGGTGAATCGTACCCTACACCAACCCAGGAAACTCGTCATCCTGCAGGGCTCTGGGGACGGAATTAGGCCTCGGTCAGAAGGGAACTTATTAATACTTTTGGGCAAAGTTTTTACAGCACCTAACTCAGTGACACAGTTTAGTGAACACTCCCTCTATTACATTCAAAATGATCAATAAAGCGCTCTTCAATTGCATTTAGAGAAAAAGCTTAGTTGATTCGTGGGTATCAAGCAATCAGCAATCATGGCATACACACACATCAAAAACCTACTCATAGACCTGGGAGATGTCCTCTACCACATAGATTTTGACAAGATGGTCAGGGCCTTTGCCGCACTCCAGGATCCTGAGGCTGATCCGGTCCATTTCTCTAAAAAGAACCAGCATGATGTATTCTCCCAACTAGAAGTAGGCAAAATCAGCCAGCAAGCATTCATAAATGAGGTGAGAGGCATTTACCACCTGAAGGGTACTGACCAGCAAATCATAGATGCATGGAATGCCATCTTAGTAGCCTTAATTCCAGAAAGGATAGACCAACTTAAAGCGCTAAAAAGTAAGTACAAGCTAGCACTCCTCAGTAATACTAATATCATCCACCAACATGCCTTCCAGGAAGAATGTGCGGACCTCCTGGCACAATTTGATAAGATCTATCTATCTCACGAGTTTGGACGAAGAAAGCCTGATGCTGATACTTTTCTAACTATACTGGATGAAATGGGATGGAGGGCGGAGGAGACCTTATTCCTTGATGATTCTCCTCCTAATATTAAGGCTGCGGAGGCATTAGGAATAGCTGTCTGCTTCATAGAGACACCTGAGGTATTTGATGCGCTTATGCCTCAGCTTCTTCCCTAAAAACTTCCCATACTTTAGCTCTCATGGCGGGAACTACCTCTGCTTCAAACCAGGCATTTTTACGTCTCCACATTATGTTTCTGGGGGAAGGGTGTGGGAGCGGAATGATACGGTCACGCTCATAGTATTCTCTCCAGTGTTTTACTGTTTCTGCCAGCGTCTTTTTACGCTTTCTCCCCAGATAA
>JBCCLI010000044.1:0-25390 GCA_039026975.1 Bacteroidota bacterium
AAAATCCCCAGACCCCCTCCCTAAGCCCATGGTATTCCTTTCAGGAAGCAACGCTCACTACCCCTGAGTGGTCTTTCCCAGAAGAAAGTCTTAAGAGAATTCAATGGTAGGTACCAAGAGAATTATCCTTTTTCGACCAATAGGTGTGTTTTATCTATGACTTTTTCCCTACTGGGAGATCTCATTACCGTACTTAGAAGAAAGATTACTAGTCTACGTCAAAGAAGGAACTTCAACACTATTTATATTACTGAGTATGCTGACCTTAACTAATATCCATAAGTCCTACTCTGTGGGTGCTAACAGCTTACACGTTTTGAAGGGGATTAATATGGACATCCAGGAAGGGGAATTGGTATCCATCATGGGTTCATCAGGCTCAGGGAAGTCTACTCTTCTCAATATTTTAGGAATACTTGATAGCCATGATGAAGGTGAATACCACTTGGATGGAAATCGCATCCACAATTTGAATGAGGCTAAGGCAGCCATATACAGGAATAAACTCTTAGGGTTTGTCTTTCAGTCCTTTAATCTGATCTCCTTCAAAAATGCCATGGAAAATGTAGCTCTGCCCCTGTATTATCAGAAGGTTAGCAGAAAGAAGAGAAATGAATTAGCCTTAGAGTACCTGGATAAGGTAGGGTTGAAACCATGGGCGGACCATATGCCTAATGAATTATCAGGTGGGCAGAAACAGCGAGTAGCGATAGCTAGGGCATTAATATCTAATCCCTCTGTTATTCTGGCAGATGAACCTACAGGTGCCTTGGACACCCAGACTTCTTATGAGGTAATGGATGTGCTTAAAGACATTAACCGCTCCGGTAAGACCGTCATCATCGTTACACATGAGCATGATATTTCTGCCATGACAGACAGAATTATCAGACTAAAAGATGGAAGCATTGAACAAGAAGAAATAGTAGCCTCCGTAAGCTAATCCCCACCTACAATAATCCTCCAACAAGCGCTATGTTTGACTTAGATAAGTGGCAGGAAATATTCAATTCTATTGCGAAGAATAAACTTCGAACCTTTCTCACAGGCTTTAGTGTGGCATGGGGGATATTCATGTTAGTCATTTTACTAGGCTCTGGTCAAGGACTCCGTAATGGGGTGGTCCGTGAATTTAGGGATGATGCTATGAATAGCATATGGGTAAGACCAGGCCAAACCAGTGTAGGATATAAAGGCCTCCAACCTGGAAGAAGGCTTCAATTCACTAACCAAACTTATGATGATATAGAAGATAATCTTCCTGGAGTAGAACATATCACAGCCAGGTTCTATATATCTGGGACAGTAACCTTAACCTACGGAAAAGAGAATGGATCATTTCTGGTAAGATGCGTACACCCGGATCACAAAATTTTGGAGAATACAGACATCGTTGCTGGTAGGTATATAAATGAGAAAGACCTCACAGATTTCAGGAAAGTGACAGTTATAGGGGTTAAGGTCAAAGAATCTTTCTTTGGAGAGGAAGATCCCATAGGGAAATATATCAAGGTAAATAACATCCCATTTAAGGTAGTAGGCGTCTTCAAAGATGAAGGCTCAGAAGGTGAGGCAGAGGTGGTATATCTTCCTATTTACACTGCCCAAAAAACCTTCAATGGTCAAAATAAAATTAGCCACTTCATGTTCACTGTGGGTGATGCTACCCTAGAGGAGAGTGAACAAATAGCTGCCCAGTTAAGGACTCGATTATCTAATAACCTGAAGTTTGATGAATCTGATAAGAAGGCTGTCCGTATCTTCAATGCCATAGATGAGTTTCAGCGGTTTATGAGCTTGTTGGTAGGGATTAAGGTGTTCGTTTGGATTATTGGCATAGGAACCATTCTCGCAGGAGTGGTAGGGGTAAGTAACATTATGCTTATCCTGGTAAAAGAAAGAACCAAAGAGATAGGAATTCGGAAAGCGTTAGGAGCTACCCCTAATTCTATTATAGGCCTCATTCTCCAGGAATCGATTTTCATTACTTCTGTAGCGGGATACTCCGGCCTCATTGCCGGACTGGGCTTGCTGGAACTAGTATCCAGTGCTATGCCGGATAATATGCCCTATTTCACTAACCCTGAAATTGACCTTAGGGTAGCACTGAGTGCCACCGCTGTACTGATAATTTCAGGTGCAATAGCAGGCTTATTTCCAGCCCTTAGAGCGGCCAGAATCCGTCCCATAGTGGCATTAAGAGAAGAATAACTTAGCTTTCTATGTTTGATATAGACAAGTGGTACGAGATATTTAATTCACTAGCGAAGAACCCGCTCAGAACCGCACTTACTGCCTTTGGGGTGTTCTGGGGTATATTTATGCTCGTTATTATCCTGGGGGCAGGTAGAGGACTGTATAATGGGGCTGTTCGCGGATTTGATGGAATAGCTAACAACAGCCTCTTCGTGTGGACCCAAAGAACCAGCAAGCCTTACATGGGGTTACCTGCCGGAAGAAACTTCAATATGAACATAGAAGATTACAAAGCCTTAAAGCTACAAATCTCCGAAGCTAACGTAATCTGTCCACGAATTCAAAGAACAGGAGCTACCATTATTCGTGGTTCAGAATCCGGTACCTATAATGTGTTTGGGGATTACCCAGAGATAAATCAGGTAGAATCCATTGTGATTGAAGAAGGAAGATTCCTGAATAGGTTGGACATGAATAAAAAAAGGAAATCGGCAGTCATTGGGGTGAGAATTAAAGAACTATTCTTTGAAGAGGAAGAAGAAGCCATAGGCCAAAACATAAAAATCAATGGTGTCTATTTCAAAGTAGTGGGTGTTTTCAGGACTAAAGAGTCTGGTGAGAGAGGCTTAAGAAATACAGAGCGTATACATGTCCCTTTCTCCGCTTTCCAGCAAACCTTTAACTATGGAGGTGTTGTAGGCTGGTTTGCCATGACGGCTGAAGATGGTGTACGGTCTTCCCTCGTGGAGCAAAAAGTTGTGGAAGCCCTAAAAGTCAGACATAAAATACACCCAGATGATGACCGCGCCTTTGGCTATGATAATGTTGAAGAAGAGTATGAGAAATTACAAACCTTATTCACTGGTATTTTTGGTTTAAGCTGGTTTGTAGGGGTAATGACCCTGATTGCAGGAATTATAGGTGTCAGCAATATCATGCTGGTCATTGTAAAAGAAAGAACCAAAGAAATAGGTGTCCGCCGAGCTATAGGAGCAAAACCCTGGGATATCATGTCTCAGATCATTACTGAATCAGTGTTCCTAACGGCTGTAGCAGGCTTGGTGGGCTTAGCATTTGGCGTATTGATATTGGATCTTATTTCCATGGCCATTCCACCAGATGATGATACCATGTTCCTGAATCCAACAGTACAACTTCAAACTGCCTTAATTGCTCTTGGAGTCATGGTATTCTCAGGTGCATTAGCAGGAGTTATACCTGCCAAAAAAGCCATTAGCATTAGTACAGTAGATGCCTTAAGAACAGAATAAATATATCAACCTTTAATTATCACTATCTATACCTACATATGAGAAGTGCACTAATCGTTACCACCATCGTTCTTCTGTTAGCAGGTTGTGTAGGAGTCCTGTATTACTTATACACTAAAAACCAAGAGGAACCCATCGTTTATAAAACGGAAAAACCTGAAGTGAGAACCATCATTAAAAAGGCAGTAGCTACAGGTTCCGTCATTCCTCGGAAGGAAGTGGAAATTAAGCCACAAGTTTCTGGACTCATCAAGAAGCTATATGTAGAGGAAGGAGACATCATTAAGAAAGGTGATTTGATAGCCCAGATAGAAATAGTGCCTGATATGGTCTCCATGAACAATGCAGAAAACAGGGTGAATAGGGCTAAAATTTCTTTAGATAACGCCCAAAAAGATTTCAATAGGAATGAACCCCTCCTAAAAGACGGGGTAATCTCAGCAGCAGATTTTCAGGTGTTTGAACTAGCCATTAAAAATGCCAAGGAAGAACTGCAAGCAGCCAGAGATAACCTGGAGTTAATCCGTAAAGGATCTACCAAAAAGTATGGATCCAGGGGAAATACAAACGTACGTGCTACCATAGCCGGTATGGTCCTCGCTGTGCCTATTGAAGAAGGGAATTCTGTCATAGAAGCTAATACTTTTAATGATGGGACCACCATAGCCTCTATAGCCAATATGAATGAGATGATCTTTGAAGGGCTGGTAGATGAGTCAGAAGTAGGAAAAATCAAACAAGGAATGGACCTTATTTTGACCATTGGAGCTATAGAAAATGAGGAGTTCCATGCAAAGCTGGAGCACATAGCGCCTAAGGGAGTAGAAGAAAATGGTGCTATCCAATTTACCATCAAAGCGGCACTAGAGCTAAAAGAAGACCAGTTTATCAGGGCTAACTATAGTGCAAATGCGGATATAGTTCTGGACAGGGAAGATAGTGTACTATCTATACCTGAGAGCCTTTTAGTATTTGAAGGAGATTCTACCTTTGTAGAAATAGAAAAGAGCGAGCAGAAGTTTGAAAAGACCTTTATAGAAACAGGACTGTCAGACGGAATCCATATACAAGTGGTTCGCGGCCTTAAGCAGGAGACAAATATTAAGAATCCCAATGCCATCATTGAAAGCTAACATTCGTTAATACCATCTTTTCTAATACCGCAGTTCTCGTAGAATTGCGGTTTTTTGCTTTCAGGCTATAAATATTTGAAAAAGTGTATGGAAATTTTATATTACAAATTAAACTGAATAGACTATTAAACTAAGTACAGCCTGTAACGTTAACACTTTAGAAGAAATAGAGGAATTACCGGATTCACGCCTATAATCCGTATCTTGCACTAATAAGGTAAACAACTGCTTAGAGGCGAATGAGATATCTTAGGCATCTGTACATGTTCATTATCCTGATATTGACGCTGTCAGTACAGGAAACCTATGCCCAAGAAGTTCCTGACAGCATAGCTACGTTAAGCCAGGTAGACCAGTGGGAATACTATAACAACCAGATGTGGCATAACATCAAAAATAGGGAACTCGCCCTGAATTATGCCAAAAGATCTCTCAATATCAGTAAAGGCCTCGGAGACAGAATCTTAGAAGCTACCAGCCTCCATAACCTGGGAAGGTTACACGAGTTTTATGAAGATTATGAACTGGCTAGAATACGGCTACAGAGGTCCCTGGATCTAAGGCGTGTTTATGCTTCAGACCAGGAAATCATCCTTACCCTGAACAAGCTCGGTGAGATCTATAAAAAACTAGGGAATTATGAGGCCTCCATCATAAACTATCAAGAAGTTCTTCAACTTTCTCTCACTATAGCGGATAGCTCCAATGCTGCCCTTGCTTATGAAAAAATAGGATTTGTCCGTCTGGATGAAGAAAAGTATGAACTCGCCCAGAAAGCCTTTTTCAGTTCGCTAGAAATAAATTCTGCCCTAAAAGACTCTATGGGAATCTCTAATGCCTACACCAATATAGGGGAAGTGCTAAGTCTTTCCAGGAGGTCCTTATCAGCCATAGATAGTTATAAGAATGCACTAAGTATTCACCAAAAACTCTTAAACCACGAGGAAGAAGCTGCTACCCTCCATAAAATAGGAGAAGAATTCCTGGCAATGGACAGTACAGACCTCGCCAGAAGGTTTTTAGATAAGGCTCTTTCCATCAGGGAAGAATTATCTGATAGAAAAGGCTCGGCAGAAACGCTCAACCTTATAGGGGATTCCTACAAGGCAGAAAACCTATTCAGGGAAGCAAAGAAACATTATCTCTACTCCCTGGATATGCAAACCGTAGTGGGAGATACCCTGGCTAAGACCCTTTATAATTTAGGAGAGGTTAACTACTATTTAAATGAGAAAGAGGAGTCCCTGGAATACCTTAATGCTAGCCTCAACCTAAAACACAGCCGCCAAAGTGATCCTTCTCGTAAGAGTAGCTATGAGCTTCTTTCTAAAATTTATGAAGAGTTAGGAGACTATCAGCTTTCCCTGCTCTACTACCAAAGATTTAATGGACTGGATGACTCACTAGCGTTAAAAGAAAAGGATAGGGTATATGCTGAGCACTTGAATAAGTATGAGAATGATAAGAGAAGAAAAGAATTAGAACTTTCCCGTGAGAGAGAAGAGAATACCCGTCTGGAGAAAAACCAGACCCAGCTAATTCTCATATTTGTGGCTGTAGCCCTGGTATTCTCCCTAATTATGACAGGACTCATCTATAGGCAGAATAACATTCAGCGTAGACAGAATGAAAAGCTGGAAAAGCAAAATAAGGTCATTAATAGCCAGATACGGCAACTTCATAAAATCAACACCCACCTGGAGGATGCCAAAGTGCAGGCAGAGTCAGCCTCTATAGCTAAGTCTGAGTTTCTCGCTACCATGAGTCATGAGATTAGGACACCCATGAATGGAATCATAGGAATGACTAATCTACTCCTAGATACAGACCTAAATAATAGACAAAACGACTACGCACAGAATATCTCTACCAGCAGCAATAATCTATTATCTATACTCAATGATATTCTGGATTATTCTCGTGTAGAAGCAGGGAAGCTAGAGCTGGAAATTAGAAGTCTCAAGCTAGAATATCTCCTGGATGAGGTTATGGCCTTATTCAGGACCAAGGCGAATGAAAATGGCCTTAAGCTGGACTATCACCTTGATAGTCAGGTACCTCCCTTCATACAAGGGGATTCTACCAGACTGAGGCAAGTGCTGGTGAATCTGGTAAGCAATGCCCTAAAGTTTACTAAGCAGGGCTTCATCCACATAGAAGTAAGACTAGCCCATACCAGCCAGAAGGTACTTTCACATCAAGAACCCTTTTTACTTGAATTTGCCGTTACGGATACAGGAATAGGAATACCCGCTGAGAAGCAAAAAAATATTTTTGACTCCTTCCAGCAAGTAGATAACTCCATTTCTCGGAAGTTTGGTGGAGTAGGATTGGGACTGGCTATCTGTAATAAGCTGGTACAGCTTATGGGAGGCTCTATCAAGGTGGAAAGTGAGGTCAGTAAGGGGTCTACCTTCCTGTTTACCATAGCTACAGAAGCTGACAGACAAGCAGAACTAAGTGATGATGGAGCTAGGCATGCGGATAAATTCGAATTTGATCAGCTGCTAGGAGATAAGTACCCTATCAACATTCTGGTAGCAGAAGATAATATGATTAACCAGACTGTCATAGAAGGCATACTGGAGAAAATGGGCTTCCAAATCAGAATAGTAGAGAACGGTCTGGAAGTTCTTGAAGCCTTAGAACAAATGCCTGTAGATATGATATTCATGGACATACAGATGCCAGAAATGGACGGTCTGACAGCTACGGAGAATATCATCAAACGGTATGGGGATAAAAGACCTGTCCTGGTAGCTATGACGGCTAATGCCATGATGGGTGTGCGCGAGCATTACCTGCGGGTAGGCCTGGACGACTATATCAGCAAACCCTTCAAATTACAAGACCTGGAGCAGGTTATTACCCAGTGGGGGGATATGATTCTTGCCAAACGCCTCAGCCAGGGTGTGAAGCAAGACTATAACTGATCTTTGTTGAGCCACTTTTCTACTTCAGGGAAAGAATAGGCAGCCATCTTTTCTAGTAACTTCCTGGGGTCATTATCTACGAGCACCATAGCTCTGTTTTCCGCCTTCAAATAGCCTTCCTCTACCATGGTATCCATGAAGGTCAGTAAACCATCAAAGTATCCTGAGGTGTTCAGTAAACCTATTGGCTTTTGATGTAGGCCTAGCTGGGCCCAGGTAAGGATCTCTGCCAGCTCATCCAAGGTACCAAACCCTCCTGGCATGGCTACAAACCCATCAGCTATTTCACTCATGAGCTGCTTCCGTTCATGCATAGTATCCACCACATGTATCTTCTGTATGCCTGTATGGCCCACCTCCTTTTTCATCAAGAAATCAGGTATAACTCCTACTACCTGTCCCCCCTTAGTCAAGATCTCATCAGCGATGATTCCCATCAGGCCCACTTTTCCCCCTCCAAAAACCATGGATATGGATTTTTCAACCATATGCGCCCCTAGTGCCTGAGCCCCTTGGGTATATACCTCACGTTTTCCAGGACTAGAACCGCAGAAAATACATAGATAGGAGAATGACATGAATGCAAGTTAGCTTATTTCTATGGTATAGGCACAGGTGAAAGTATCTTTAGGTTCTAGCACCTGGATACCTTCTTTCTCTAAGAATTCCCCACTGGCAGTAGCAGCATCTGCATGTCCATACCAAGGCTCCAGACAAACAAAGGGGGCGTCAGGCTTAGCCCAAATCCCTAAGTATGGGAAGCCCTCAAAATGCAGGGTAACAGCATGATCGCTTTTGGTAGATGCTAACTTAACCCAGTTGGAAGTGAGTCCCCTAAAAATTAATGCATCCCTATCAAACAAACCCTTGTGGATGGGTATGGTATCCTCATTCTCCAAAATAGGCGAGGAATTTCCAGAAATTAACCCTTCCTCAAGTAGATCTACTGCTATGGTCTCCTTATTCTCAAATCTGATCTGATAATCTGTAAACGCTTCTGTGGGGAGTATGGGACAGCTAAACCCAGGATGACCTCCTATAGAGAATGGAAGCGCCTTATCTCCAGGATTTTTTACCAAATAACTAACCATAATCTTGTTGTCCTCCAACTTGTATGTTACAGTTAACTCAAATTCAAAGGGATAAATAGGCAGGGTCTGGGTATCTGTAACTAACCGGAGAGAAGCTTCTGTATCAGTCTGTGAGAGAAGTGCAAACTTCCTATCCCTGGCTAAACCATGCTGCTTCATGGAAAACTTCTTCCCTCCGTAAAGATATTGATCATTTTTCAGGCGACCCACTATAGGAAATAAAATGGGAGCGTGCCTGCTCCAAATATCAGGATCAGCCTTCCACAAATACTCCAGCTCTTTATGTACTATACTATGAAGCTCGGCGCCTTGTGCAGATAAATTTACGGTAAGAAGGGAGTTAGATAGGGTAATGTTCACGTTAGTTCAGTGGTATGAATCTTAGACCTGCTTAAGATACCACTAATCTGTCAGAGTTCAGATATGAGTTTAAATTTCTTTTTCATGCTTTGTCCGTTCCTACTAACCCTCATTACCAGCTTACTGCCAGGCTTACCAGCCAGAATACCATAGATATCATTCAACCCCAGATCCCTGGAATAAGTAGTATTGATGGAGGTAATCTGATCTCCCACTTTAATACCGGCACCATCTGCTGGAGATCCAGGCCTCACATAGCTAATGAAGAAGTCATGGTAATCAGACCCTTTAGCAATTATCTCCAGCCCACTCATATTATAGGTGAAGTCTTTTTTAAAGTGTTGGCCTTTTCGGAGATAGATCTTCCCCCGGAAATAATCAAAGGTGATCACAAAGCGGGAAATAATCTCTGCCCCCATATTCCCATACCAGGAGTCTATATTTAAGGAGCCTAGACTACTAAGATCAGGATAGCCTGCTATGACTCTATCAAAGCGGAAATCAGCTATTTCATAGCTTTCAATTCTGCCCAGCTTCCCAAATACATTACCACTTAGCCCCTTGCCAAGAAAGGTATTTAAACTCGGCGAAGGCGCCTGTAGATCCTGGTCAAAAAGCGATAAAGCCTGACTGGCCCCTGTGTCTATTAGCCAGTCTGTGGTTAGCTTTGTCCCATACTGGTCTCTAAAAGTAGCCTCTATATACGGTTTTCCCTTTTTCAGCTTAATGGGAATGGCCGTAGATCTCTTTTTAGGTTTATACTTAAAGGGATTATGCAGCTCTATATATTTCTGTTTATAGTTTATCTTGACTACAAACTGATTGAAAATAGCATGACCTATGATGCCATACACCGGCTTTCCAAACATCCCTGAGTAGGAGATAAGGTCAGGCGGTAATACCACTAAGGGCATTCCTTTTCCCAAAACACCCGGAAGCCTTAGGTTCACATTCCTGGCTAAGGCTGCTTCTACTGCTTCTCCCTCACCTAACCCTCTGATGATGACTTTTCTCACAGAGTCTAACGCGAGGAAACTCGCTACCATAGGCTCAGTCAGAATGGTGGTCCTCACACCTGTATCCAGGATAAAGTTCATCTCAAAGGATCCATTGATACTCACCGGCAGGAGAATGATATTATTCTGAATTTCAACGGGAATACGCACCATTCTCGCATTTCCTTCTAAAATAAAGCCTGCAAGAGACTGCTGGGGCAGCAGGAGAGTGCCCATGAAAATGAGTAGGGAAAGGAAAAGTGTTCTGATTCTATATGTGATACGTACGTCCATCTTCAGCAGCGTCTTGTCTGTATCTAGTTAATAGTTAGTAGGTTAATTGAGAGGGTAATAGCCTCTTGGGAGTAGGTTTACCCTATCTTATAGTGTACCTTAAAATTTACTTATTGTTTCATCCATTTTCAAGTCAAAAAAGCGGATGCAGGTTAACCAGTTGGAATTTCATATTCGGTTAGAATGGGGAATAAAAGGAATAGAGGTCCTAGCCCCTATTTCTGATGTTCTTATCATAGTAGATATCCTCTCCTTTTCAACGAGTGTAGACATTGCGACTTCCAACGGAGCCGTAGTATTACCTTATACATATAAAGACCAGACGGCCCAGGAGTTTGCTGCTGCCCATCAGGCGCTACTCGCACAGCCCAAACGTAGTCTCTCAACTGGATTTACACTTTCGCCTTCCTCTCTGTTGAAGATATCTCCAGGTACTAAACTGGTCCTTCCCTCTCCTAACGGTTCTACTCTATCTTTATTCACTTCTACTGTACCTACTATTTGTGGCTGTCTGCGTAATGCCCAAGTAGTGGCGGAGTATGCCAGAGGCTATGGAAAAAATATAGGAATTATTCCTGCAGGAGAAAGATGGGAAGATGGTACCCTCAGAGTTGCATGTGAAGATTTACTAGGTGCTGGTGCTATCCTGTCTTATCTAAAAGGCAAACTTTCCCCTGAAAGTCGTTTAGCGCAAATAGCATTTACCGAATTCAAGGATCATCTGACCCAAAAAATCAAAGGCTGCGGATCTGGAAAAGAACTCATAGCCAGAGGATTTGAACAGGATATTGACCTAGCCTGTGCAGTCAATTCAAGTGATAATATCCCCATTCTCATAAACAACCAATACCACGGTAGTAATCTATAGGATTATGGATATACCCATCCTATGATTAGATAATTAGGCGCTTAGAAATCATAAATCATCCTACCTGATAGCATTCCTCATCTACTTAGACCTTAAGGATATAGATATTCATCTAACAGCTAAGCATAGCTCCACCAGTTATTAATGAAGCCACGATGAAGAATATCTTAGTCCCTACCGATTTTTCTGATATTGCCTTGTTGGCATCAGACGTAGCTATGGAACTAGCACCTAAGCTACACGCTAAAATACACTTTTACTCAAGAGCACATATTCCCCCAGCATGGGATGCCCCCCTAGAAGCGATGAAGGAAGAATTTCCTGCCGCTTATGAAGCTTACCTAACCCTAAGAGAAGGATTCAAGGCACTCAAAGAAAGATACCAGGATGAGAAAACCCCTATGGAAATGAGTTACTCTTCTGGAGACTTTATAGACGTTGTTTCCAGGTACATAGATGAGGAGGAGATCTACCTACTCATCATGGGATCAAGTGGTGCGGATGGCATAAAGGAGTTTCTTTTTGGGTCTAATACCCAAAAGGTAGTGAAGAAAGCACATTGTCCAGTTCTGGTGATCAAACATCCTCCTAAAAACCTTTCGTTTAAAAATATCGTCTTTGCATCTGACTTCCATCCCAGGGCTTTGCCAGCCTTTGAGAAGGTAGTGGACTTCGGATGGCATTTTGGCTCTCACATCCACCTACTACATGTCAATCCCCTGGATTCTATGAGAGAACATGATGCAGGTAGAAAGGGAGAGATGGAAGCATTTGAAAAGGTTTGCTGGAAACTCCCATGTACCCTACACGAGTTTAGTGACCTAAACGTAGAGATGGGGATTATCCACTTTTCTACAGATACACAGGCGGACTTACTCTCTATGGCCCATTATGGAAGCGATGAAGACTTTCTTAAAGGAATGTTTAAGGGGAGTATTACGGAATCCCTGGTTAACCACCTGGAAACTCCCATTATGGTGGTAAACACCAGGAATGCTAAGTCATGGAAGAAAATGGTAATAGAAGAATGCTCCCGCACGTGATAAGTTGATGAAATTAGGTCAGCATCCTCCATCAAGGCTGCCCATTACATATGCCTTGGCTTTGTGTATGCTAAGGAAGTAGCTCTCCCTAAATTACTTTTATAAGTTGATTCTCCTATTCTGACCAAAGCATTTCTGTAAGCCTGGGAATCAGCACTTCCTCCTCTACTCTTCTATGGATTTCCAGATCATGAAGAAAAGTCTCTAGCTGTAACGCCAGCACATTAAAGGAGAGAACTTTTTTTAAGTCAGGATGGGAATGGGTGATATATTCCATGAAGAGGGTAATTCCTCTTTCTAACTCATCATCCTCATGTTCCTTGAGAATATCATTAAGTAGCCCTAAGTCGGGAAATGAGTAGACCTTCCGCTGAGGACATTGTTGCTGTGATTTCAACATGAGCACCTCTGCCAGCGGAAAGAGCTTATGCTCCTCCTCTTTAATATGATCCTTTAAATCAGATCCAAACTTAGACCAGAATAATTTAACCGTGTGAAGAACCGGATAGTCATCCCCGTATTTTTGCCTAACCCTATCAATGGAAAGCTCTATTTCAAGCAGCCTCTTTTCCAGATAGTAGGTATGTGTATTTTTTAAATAAGATAGAATGATGTCCAGAGGAAAGGATTTAAGCTTTTCAATATTAAGAGAAGCTGGTGTATCAAAATACTGGAAAATCAACTCTAAAAAGGCTGTCTCCAGATCTGAATGTAGCTGAGGATCCACCAGCCGAGCCTGAAAATGGGCATTATACCTATCTAATATGACTTCAAGCCTGGGGTCTTCACAAATGAAATCTTTAAGCTTTTCAATAGCAGCCATGAATATTGGGTTATTTTCCTTGATACAACCTAGAAGTTAAGTCTTTTCTGCCTGATGACAAAAGTCATTTCTCTCCCACTCTTTTCTCAACTAAGCATGAAGCAGAGCAGCCATTCCTTTTCAGCTTTAGGGATTTTCTGTAACTTATCTGCATACTTCACCTAACAACAACACATGAATACATTCCTAAAAAAATGGCAGGATAAACTGGAGGATCTGGAAGAAAAATTAAACCTACAAGCAGACCAGGTGACGGACTCCTTCGAACAGCAGAAGTCCAAACTTACCCATCAGCTCTCTCAAGGTATTAGCTCCCTCAAGGAGACTAATGAAGAGAAAACTACCCAGCTTAAAGCTAAAATGGAAGCCTTACAGGTTCAGCTGGCTTTAGGAAAGGCAGAATCTAAAGAAGCCTTTGAGAAGCAAAAGAAAGAGCTGGATCACGCCTTACATGAAGCGCGCCAACAACTGGATACTACCCAGAAAGAGGTAGGAGAAGGATATAAAGGCATGATGAGAGAGATGGGAGAACAGCTGGATGCTTTTCAAACTAAGCTAGATGTGTTCAAGCTACATTTCCATCTGGGCAAGGCAGACTTAACGGATGATTGGCAGGCTAAGAAACAAGAAATTCAACGTGAACTCTCTTCTCTCAAGCAGAAGACAAGTGAGAGTAAACATGCTGCTACAGAAAAATGGGATGCTTTTTCTGATGAAATGCAAGAATCATTTGGGCACTTCCAACAAGCTGTCAAAAAGCTGTTTTCCTAACTCATAAGAGACAAATAAGGGGAAGTTTTTACCCTTCCCCTGTTTCCCTATCACTTTCATTAGGTTTTTTCGTATTATCAGTTGGCACTACCCTTGTAGCTCCAGAGGCCAACATCATCTTGAAACAACATCACCGTTATGGAGGAACGCTGGATAACCATAGGAAGCTATGTAGATATTAGAGATGCAAATGCTGAGGCAGAGACGCTGAAAGCAAGTGGCATTTCTTGTAAGCTCATTTTCTATGATCATGATTCAGTGCTTTTCATCAAGCCTAAGCCTGAAGATTGGATATTTATGGAAATCCTGGAAGGGGACTTTGAGGAAGCCTCTATCCTCTTAGACCTAGAGCCCTACACAGTAGAAGACTTCGAAACCTCTTCTTCCTTTACAGCAGACTATCAAAACGAGAAAGAACATGTAGAGCAAGAAAGAGAAAAGCTACATTGGTACTGGGGTTTATTCCTCGCTATCCCTATCATTATCCGGCTGATCATAGGATAGGCCTATTTTCTGACTCCCTCCCGTAGTCATTTCATCTCATTCATAGGTACATTCAGTAATTCCAACTAGCCTTTGGGAAGCTAAAAGGCCTACTTAGGATCAAAGCCATTAGTTATGCTGACGATCCGATTCACTTTTCTAGTCTTACTTATTTCCCACACGGCCCAGGCACAGGTTACTATTTATGGCACTGTTACAGGTGATGGTGAACCCCTAATAGGCGCTAACATATACGTAGCAGGTACCTATGATGGAACCTCCTCAGATAATGAAGGGAATTTCCGCTTTTCTACCTACGAGAAAGGAAAGGTAGCGCTCATAGTAAGTTACCTGGGGTATGAGAAGAAATCTATTCCCCTGACTATAGATGGGAAAGATATTCAGCTCTCGCCTAGCCTGAAAGCTTCTACCGCCTCCCTTGAGGCAGTAGAGATTAGCGCGGGTGTTTTTGAAGCAGGTGATGAGAAGAGAGGCGTAGCCCTAAGTAGACTGGATGTGGTTACCACAGCAGGCGCCCTGGCAGATATACCTTCCGCTATTAATACCCTCCCGGGTACACAAAGTGTAGGAGAAGCAGGTCAACTGTTTGTGAGAGGTGGAGATGCCTATGAAAGCCAGTCATTTATGGACGGACTCCCTATTCCAGATTTTTATTCTTCTCAAGTTCCCAATCTCCCTTCAAGAGGAAGATTCTCCCCCTTTCTCTTTTCTGGCACTATGTTTAGCTCGGGTGGATACTCCGCAGAATACGGACAGGCCCTCTCTTCAGCCCTCATCCTAAACACAGATGAATTACCAGATGAAAGTAGAACGGGGATATCCCTTATGAGCGTAGGGACTGAACTCAGCCATACCCAACGGTGGAAAAAGATAGCCTTATCTGCCAGTGCTAATATGACACATTTAGGCCCTTATCATGCCTTCATTCCTCAAACCATTGACTGGAAAAAGGACCCTTTTTCCTACGGAGGCTACCTATTTGCCAGAGCACAGCCTAAGGCAGGAGAAAGTTTCAAGGCTTTTACCAGTTACTCCTTTTCAGATGCACATGCCGGTATGCAGGATATTCTCACGCCAGATACATATTCCTACTTCAGAGCTCAGAATACCAATTTTTATACAAATGGTACTTTTAGTAAGCTCTTATCAGATAAATGGTTAGTGTACGGAGGAGGTATCTATTCAAAGAATGCAGAACTGCTAGCTGCCCCACAGGGACAGATCCAAAACGACCGTACGTACAGCCAGGCTAAGCTGGTCTCCCAACATCATCTTTCCTCCTCTCTTACGCTTAAAGGGGGGATAGAAGGAGGTTACTTTAGCCTTTCTGACATACTCAATGACGGAACGCAGGATTTCCCTTTCTCACGAGAAGGTATCCGTTCGGCAGCTTTTGCAGAAAGCCAGTGGAAACCCAACAAACAAATAGCCATCAGGGCAGGTATGCGCGTAGAACAAGACGGATTAATTGAGGAGATCGCTTTTGCCCCCAGGTTTTCTGCAGCCATACGTGCTCATAAAGACGCGCAGTTCTCCCTGGCATATGGAAAGTACTATCAAAGCCCCGCCGCCGACTGGCTCCGCATTACAACTGACCTAGCGTTTGAGGAAGCAGAACACTTTATCCTAAACTATCAGTGGCAGGGAAATAACCAGATCTTTCGTGTAGAAGGGTATTATAAAAAGTACCAAAACCTGGTCCTTTTTGGTAGAGAATCCCCCTATGATCCTTCTGGTTTTTCTAATGAAGGAGAAGGATATGCCAGAGGGGTAGATATCTTTTGGCGGGACAGGAAAACCTTCAATAATGGAGAATACTGGGTTTCTTACTCCTTCCTAGACACCGAGAGACAGTATAGAGATTTTCCAGAAAAGGCTATTCCAGCCTTTGCTTCAAAACATAATATCTCAGTAGTAGGAAAATACTTCCTGAATGAATGGGACTCACAAATAGGGCTTTCTTACAATCTTACCAGTCCTCGTCCTTATCATGATCCGAATGAAACGGGCTTTCTAACAGGGAAAACCCCTACTAATCATACTGTAAGTATAAATGCAAGCTACTTAACCCAATTATTCAATCACTTTACTGTAGTACATTTCTCAGTGGGGAATATCCTGGGTAACAATCAAATATATGGATACAGGTTTACAGACCTGCCTGATGATACTGGGCATTTTG
The DNA here is from genome assembly GCA_039026975.1 of Bacteroidota bacterium. Classification (GTDB taxonomy): domain Bacteria; phylum Bacteroidota; class Bacteroidia; order J057; family J057; genus JBCBKZ01. Next base: position 16,465 of record JBCCLI010000044.1, read on the forward strand.
CCTCACAAGCAATCAGCCCTCCAGCCAGAAGATTTTTCTTCATCGGCATATTCTTATCGATTTCTCAATCAAATGATTCTATTTTTTAATATTAACTTAACTCTATTATGAAAACGATACTATCTCTCTTACTCACCTTAACTATCAGTCTTTCCTTCAGTCAAAACAACAAATATAAGCAAGCTATGCAGCAAGCCATGGCTACCCTGGAGGAAGATAAATCAGCTGCTGTTAATCAGTTTGAAAGAATAGCTACAGCAGAAAATAGCAAGTGGTTACCAGCTTATTACACTGCTTACGGCTATACCGTCATGAGCCTAGATGTAGAAGGAGGAGACAGGAAAGATGCCTTATTAGATAAAGCCCAAGACTGGCTAGATAAGGCCAATAACTTACAGGAGAACAATTCTGAGATTCACGCACTCCAGGGATTTGTTTACCTAGCCAGAATCGTAGCCTCCCCTGCAAGAGGAATGACTTATACAGGAAAAGTAAAAAGAGAAATTGGGATAGCGCAGGGCATAGAAGCTAATAACCCAAGAGCTGAGCTAGTCTTGGGCATGTTAATCAACGGCATGCCATCATTTATAGGAGGAGGGAAGGATAATGCCTGCCCTATTTTTAGAGCATCCTATGAAAAATTCAGCATATTTACCCCTAGTGATGAACTAGCACCTAACTGGGGAAAAAAGCTAAATGAAGGGTATATTGGGTACTGTGGGGATAGCAAGTAGACTTAGGAAATAAAAGAAAGCTGGAAGCAGAAGAAAAACTTAATTCGCTATGTGGAGAGACATATTATTAATAAGAAGTAAGGAAGCAACCCCGCTAAGAGTTGTTATCTATATCTTTTTCGGCCTGGTATTCAATCTGATTACCAGGCCACATCCAGATGATTACGCCTTACAGTGGATTTTTTCTTCTCTCATAGCAGTAGTCATGTGGGAAGGAAATGGATTTGTCGCTACCACCCTCGACAAGGTGGTTACCTGGATAGAGAATCCCCTACGGAGACTACTGCTAGGCGTGATTTGTATGATGACTTATACCTTAGGTGCCGCATGGCTGATTGGGTATCTATTCTATGTGATATATATGGGGAAAGATATGGCTTATTATAATGCTGCCGTACCTGAGTTTCTCTATAAGGTTCTTTCCATCACCTTTGTTCTGACACTGATTGTGCATAGCGCAACTTTCCTTAGGTACTGGCGTGATGCAGCTCTGAAAGCAGAGAAACTGAAAAGATCTCAACTAATCTCTCAATATTCTTCTCTCAAACACCAACTTAATCCACACTTTCTCTTTAACAGCTTAAACAGCCTGACCGCTCTTGTCTACAAAGATCCTGATCAGGCAGCAGAGTTTATTCAGCATCTTTCTCATACTTACAGGTTTGTCCTGGAAAACTCAGAGAAAGAACTCATTTCACTAGCTGCAGAACTCAAGTTTACTCGTGGCTATTTACACTTACTGGAAATTAGGCATGGAAATAACCTGAAGGTAGAGATAAATTTACCGGAAAATGAAAGTATGATGGTGGCTCCGCTAACGCTTCAACTATTACTAGAGAATGCCATCAAGCATAATATAGTCTCTCAGAATAAGCCTTTAAGAGTAGACATATTCCTGGACGACCAGCAGCATATAGTGGTCAAGAATAATCTACAGAAGAAACAGATTCAGGAACATTCTACCGGCATGGGGCTTAAAAATATAAAGGAGAGATATCAGCACCTGGCTAATAAATTAGTAGAAGTGTTGGAGAATACGGATAGTTTTACGGTTAAGGTTCCTGTATTAACCCTTAAGCAGGCATGAAGATAGTCATCATAGAGGATGAACCTCTGGCAGCGGATAGATTACAGGAATTGATTCATGAGTATGAGTCTCATATAGAAGTGTTAGCCAGGCTTGATTCTGTAGAATCTGCTGTTGCATGGTTTAATCAGCACGGTATGCCTGAGCTTATATTCATGGACATCCAACTAGCTGATGGGATTAGCTTCCAGATTTTTGAACAGTCCCAGATCAAGGTTCCTGTCATTTTCACCACCGCTTATGATGAGTATGCCATCAAAGCATTTAAGGTTAACAGCATAGATTATCTCTTAAAGCCCTTGAGCTTTGATGCGGTAGCTGATGCGCTGGATAAGTACGTTCAGCTACATGTCAAACAGGATGCTCCCCCTACTATAGATCCAGCATTAGTACAGTCTCTGATGAGCCAGCTCCATAAGCCATCCTTTAAGTCACGCTTTATTGTTAAAAAAGGGGAGCACTTATTATCTGTAGGAATAGAACAAATCAACTATTTCTATGCAGAGGATAAAGTTAGTTTCTTAAAAACCCGTGAAGGAAAAAGATACATTATCCAACAAACCCTAGGAGAATTAGAAGAGCTGCTGGACCCTGATATTTTCTTTAGAATTAACAGGCAATACATCGCCAGATTTGAAGCTATTACAGATATCATCTCCTACTCTAATAGCAGGCTAAAAGTAAATCTTTCTCACTGTGAAGATGATGGAATTATAGTTAGCAAACAGAAAGTTCAAGCCTTCAAACAATGGCTGGACCAGTAACAAGATGACACAAAATCATGCTTTCTCACCCTAAATTCTAGCTGCAATCTATCCTCTTTCGAGCATCCCCTCCTTTTCCTTTTCCTCCTAAAATCTTTAACTAAGAGCGCAGAAATATATAATTGTGCAAGATTTAGCTCTTTTAGTTAAGGATAAATCATCCACATCAGTTCGAAAAACGGGATATTATCAATAATTTACCTGAAAACATGGGCTACTACTCCTTTATACAGCAAGGCAACTTGTCGTATTAAGGGTTCAGCAGGATTAGTCTATGAGAGATATACACATTTAACTCCTGGAATTCTGAACTGGCTAGACTACTTCATCGTGATTGCATATAGCCTCGGCTTTCTGAGCCTTGGATATATTTTTAAAGACAATAATTCTTCGGAAGACTATTTTCTAGGGGGTCGGAGCATGGGGTGGTTCCCCCTCAGCTTATCTACTATGGCCACCCAATTATCCGCCATTAGTTTTATTTCTGCCCCAGCTTTTGTGGGGATGCGAGAAGGAGGAGGGATGCAATGGCTAACCTATGAACTGGCAGTCCCCCTAGCCATGATCTTTATCATGGTAGTGCTGATTCCCAACCTGTATAAGTCAGGCATAGTCAGTGTCTATGAGTATCTGGAGAAAAGATTTAATGCCTCCACCAGACTTCTTATCAGCACAGTCTTCCAAATTAGCAGGTCCTTTGCCACGGGAGTAATGGTGTATGCATTAGCACTGATTATTCAGGCTGTGGTAAAGATACCTTTCTGGCAGACTATCTTAATTATAGGAGTAATCACCCTTATTTACTCTTACCAAGGAGGTATGAAAGCAGTCATATGGGGAGATGTCATCCAGATGATCATCCTATTTGGGGGAATTATCATCTGCCTGATTTACGGATTGAAAGAGCTGGGGGGATGGTCAGTATTCATGGATAAAGTGGATGTGGAACGGACTGTAGCCATAGACTTTAGCAGCTTCGGTTTCCAGGGAGATGGATTCGGTTTCTGGCCTATGCTAGTCGGAGGGTTCTTTCTGTATGTTTCCTACTATGCCACAGACCAGACCCAAAGTCAGCGGCTTCTATCTGCCAAGGATATGCCTACTGTAAGGCAGCTTCTCACCGTAAATGGATTACTCAGATTCCCTGTAACACTGATTTACTGTATCATGGGACTGGTTCTGGGAACCCTGCTCGTACAAGATGCCAGTTTCCAACAAGCCATTACAGATACATTCTCCCAAAGCGGAGGATCTCTGAAAAGCTCTACTGACCTTCTGGTTCCCATCTTTATCACTAAGTATCTCCCTCACGGGATCATTGGAGTACTCTTAGTAGCTATCCTATCTGCTGCTATGTCTACCCTCAGTTCAGCCATTAACAGCTTGTCTGCTGTATCTATGGAAGACCACGTAACTCGTTTCAAGAAAAACTTAACGGATAAGGAATACGTCCGCTACTCTCAGCTTACTTCCGTATTCTGGGGAATTGTCTGCCTTTTACTCGCCTTTGTAGCAGGGGGTATAGCTGATACAGTGATAGAAGCCATTAATAAAGTGGGATCTGCCTTTTATGGGCCTATCCTGGGTGCCTTTACCCTGGCTATGCTCAGCAAACGTACACAGGCACTGGACGTGAACATAGGCATCATCGTAGGGGTACTCTTCAATTTTTACCTATGGATCTTTGTCCCGGAAGTGTTCTGGTTCTGGTGGAATGCCATAGGAGGCATACTTACCATCACCATAGGCGTAGTTATGGGCTACATACGTAATGCTCCTGCCAAAGGAGAAACCATCAGCCTGACTGACCTCAATTTCAATACCTGGCATACTTATGCCCTGATAGGCTTCTTTGGACTGATCATTCTGGTGAGTGTTATGCTTCCGGGTTGGTTTGGGGCTTAGTATAATCACTACCTATGAATGACAGGAATAAAGAATTCTCAAACCCTTATAAGGGAGAAAGCCTTACATCCTTTTTGAAAGAAAAAGGCTCTTACGAACAAGTTTCTAGGGCGGCCTTCCAAAATGTCTTGATGTGGGTGAGAATAAATATTCTCATGAAAAATTCGAAAGGTACATAAGGGATGGGGAATTATGACTTAATGATTTCTTGAAGCTTTCCGATGGCTACTCCTTCAGCATCTACTTTTACCGCTCCTATCTCTATAATTTCACTCCTATTCCCATTATGTCTCTCCTCTCAGCAAGTAGCACCCAGATTCATGACTATATATGTCATGTCTCTAAAAACTGATATTTTGTGAGCCGCTTTTCCCCTTTACGCCTCAGAATCCCTTTTTCTACGGCCTGAATCAAATCCCTACTTGCTGTAGAAGTAGAAATTTCTTTGAAATGAGCCATGTAATCCTTTCTACTAAATTCTTTCTTCCCAATGATCTCACGATATACCTCCATTCTACCTGCTCCGTCTAGCCTTGGAAAGGGATGATTTAATAATACTGTCAGTGCTTCATGAATAATGTGAAGCATATAGGTGATGAATATAGTGGATGAACCTGATTTATCACTCCGGGATAATGCTTCATAGTATTCCTCCTGCTTCTCTTTGATTAAACTCTCCAGTGGGAGGTATTCAAATACTGGATTTACCTGCATGAGTAGTAAGGTTTGCCATAGCCTACCCATACGTCCGTTTCCATCCATAAATGGGTGGATAAATTCCATTTCGTAATGAAATACACAGCTCTTTATGAGCATGAGTTCACCAGCCTCTTTTACAAAGGTGAATAAATCACCCATTAAGGGGTAAACCCTGATAGAAGGTGGAGGAAGGTGTGCTATGACGTTCCCTCTCATGATTCCCACCTGCTCACTCCTATACTTTCCTTTCTGCTGAATAAGTCCTGTCATTAGAATGGCATGTGCCTGGAGAAAAGACTCGTGTGTATAGGGATTAAATTCTGTGAGTCTACTGTAGGCCTCTATGGCATTTTTTACTTCCTGAATATCCTTCTTCGGACCTAATACTCGTTTATTCTCAAAAATAGCCGTAATCTGATCCTCACTTAGTGTATTCCCTTCAATAGCTAAGGTAGACTGTATAGTCCTAATGCGGTTTTTTTTCCTGAGCTTTGGAGAAGACTTATGGAGATGTGCAGCTTGAATTTTCCCTAATTTCTCTGAAATTTGGCTTACGTAGGTAACTATTTCAGAATTTAGCTTGTAAGGAGGACTCATATGATACTATCATTTGATACTATCATAAGTTACTTACTAAATATAAGCGCAACAACTCACCCATGAAAACAAAAACCTGCGCCACTTGCAAAAAAGACTTCTCTGTCATGTACCGCGTTCAAATCCGTAAAGGGAAGGAATGGATCTTTGTGTGTACAGACTGTTGCAAGAAGCACCAAAGCTTGCCAGCATACAGATACGGAGGTACCTGGAAAGGGAGTAGGCATTGATTATTCTTTCATAAGTGCTTTTATCTTCTCTATATTATCCTGAAAGTAAGTCCCCCCATCAATGTTGTGCTCCTTATCATATTGAATAGCTGCTTCTCCCATCTCAATGGCCTCCTCATATCTACCCAGTGCTTTCAACACAAACATCCTTGTTCCGTAGGCAGGGGACTTCCCCCCTTTTTCAATGCCTAGGTCTGCCAGTGTTAGCGCCTCATTCAGGTCCAAATTTTGGTAGAGGTAAAAAGATCCTGCCACAGAGTATTCATGCCAATCAGGATGAAGCCCCGTAAGTAAGGAGTCCTTAACAAACTCAGCTACCTTCTGGTCTGTAGTGGTTTCTACATCAAAGTAAACCGTAGTTTCTGCCCAGGAAAGGTATACCCTGGCATTATTAGGAATGATATCTATGTCTATGGTGAAGGTTTCGTAGAATCTTGGGCTTTTCTGCACCTTCATTTGGGTTCTCACTACGTCCTTCTGTTCATCATAGTCAAAAGCCCCATACTGCGCGTAATCAGTATTCAGAACCAGGGTCCAATAATCAGGCCCCGGAATGGTAAACAAAGCATAGCTACCTTTAGGGATTTTCTCCCCTCCCACTTCAACCGGAGCCGAGAAAGTAATATTAGTCGCATAGCTGGCTCCCGTTCGCCATAGCTCTCCATAAGGAATGAATGCTCCAAAGATTTCTCTCCCCCTTACTGCGGGGCGTTCATAGCTAATGGATATGGTATCAAAGCCTACCACTTGCTCGATCTGCCCAGGGAAGCTAAACATAGGAAACTTATCCTGAGAATAAGTTGAAACACAAAGCGAAAATAGTAATAGAAAGGAGAGATGTTTCATAGGTAATTTATTTTTCCTTAGAAATACGAATCCTCCTCCTATCTGTTACCTCCCATTCCTTATGACAACACTTTTTCGGCAGAAAGCGTTTTATGAAGCTGCATTTAGCGATTCTCATGAGAATATAAAGTCTCTACTCTTGCTGATACATTCCCGGGTTGGCTATCTCATGTCTTCCAAGTCCAGGAAGTAAATAAGGGAGCAGCCAGAAAGGGAGTAGGTACAAGCTGAGCTATGCTTTAATCAGTTTTAGCACAGACTTCCTCCCAGCCTGAGAAAGTGTCAAATAGTATATGCCTGCTGGGAATGGCTGAAGATCAATATTAACTTGATTACTAGCCGTCCACATCGTTCTTCCTACAGCATCCCGTAGCTGTATATGGAAGGGGAGAGTTGGAAATGGGACTGTTACGTTAACTGTATGTTCAGTAGGGTTTGGGTACAGGGATATCGTATTTTGAAGCGCGGGGTCGTTATTTGTAGCATTTGAACAGCTTAACTCATTTATTCTTTCCCACATTTCATTCTGGAAGGTGGTAGGCACCAAAGAATTATTAGGGTTATTTCCCATTCTCACTACAATGAGATTCTCTGAGGGGATGATATTCAGGATCTGGCCATTCTTCCCCATGGCGGCGTACATGTCTGAAGGAGCATTAGGAGAGATTTCTCCTCCAAAGTCAAACTGTAGCCCTGGTAGCTTATAGGTACGCTGGCCATTTAACCACCAAAGGTATCCGTAGGCAGGATTTAGCTCCTGAGAAGGGGAGATCATATCCCTAAAATATTCCTGATCTGACAGTAAGGTATCACCATCCCACACGCCCTGGTTCTGGACCAGGAGACCAAATCTGGCCATGTTTCTAGCGGTACTGAAGAATATGCGGTTATATCCGGAAGGAATCCACATACCTACCATACCTGTCTTCCCATTCAGTTGACGAAAGGTATATTGATTCTCTGTGAGTCCAGTTGCACTTTCCAACACATTGGATAAAAGGGTGTAGGGCCCATTGTGGTAGGCCCACCTATCACCAGCATCTGTCTTGTACTGCAAACAAGCGGGTTCCGTACAGAAAGGATCTGATACCCCATCATCCAGACCTGTATTCATGCTGAGCTGGTTTTGGATGGTAATCTGGGCCTCTTGCTCAGGACTTGTCTGTGTCCATCCTTCTCCAAGATAGGCTGAAGTTTTATCAGTGATGGATAGTAATCCCTGCTCTTGTGCCAATCCTATCAGGAAAGCTTTAAGCGATTTTCCTGCAGATGCCCAGTACCATACGCTATCCTGTTCAAAAGTCCCAAAGTATTTCTCCAACACTATTTTTCCATCCTTGAGAATAAGAAAGGCTTTGGTATTCTGATTCTCAAGATAGGTATACAAAGAATCTATATTCTCCTGGCACCACCCTACTTCTTCCGGGTCAGTAAGCTCCCAAGCCTCGCTATTGGTGGGAGGAAAATATGAGGGCTGAGCAGAGAGAAAACAGACAGAGCAAAAGAGGAGAAGGACAAGTAAGTATCTAGACATCCTTGTGCTTTGTATGATAGACAGCTTTACTCTCCCAAGGTTTAAAGAGGTAGGAGAATGTTATCTGTAAACGCTTCTTTATGCTGACCAGTATTCAATATCAAGAATGAAATACGATCAAAAAGAAAAGTAGCTACAACTCATTCTGAAGCATTCATAACATACCATTACTATAAATCAAGCTAACACTTTCTGGTATATTTCCTCTAGCTTAATAGATATGTCCAATGACTGTAGCGATAGCTCCTCTTCTAGAGATTCATAGGTCTGAATGTACCAGTCTCCACCTCCTTTTTGATAAAAGGATTCCACTGCCACCTGATATGGATCAATCATAACATATTCCTTTATGGAGGGAATACTTCTTTTATGGAGGGAATACTTCTATATAACCTAAACTTTCTGGACTGGTCATAATCCTGGGTAGACTTAGACAGAACTTCTATAATGAGACCTGGGTTAGAGATAGCTTCTTTTACATTCTTATCTATTTCAATAGGGCCACAAATGACAGTAATATCAGGATAAAG
>JBCCLI010000045.1:0-25257 GCA_039026975.1 Bacteroidota bacterium
ACTACTCTAGTCTGCTCTTGACCTGCTTCATAGGGCTGCACCTATTGAACCATGCCTCCAGTATCGCAGGAGCGGGCACGCATATTAGGATCATGGATAATCTCCTATCTAAAGGTCTCCTTCAACCAGTCCGCCATGAGCCTAGCTACATACCGAGGCTTCTTGACCCAGTTGAAATGATTTAGCTTTTCTATCCCTACCTCCTCAGCAGAAATATGGTGATGGGTAAGGGGAGAATCGGGATGCAGTTTCTCATAGAGGTTTTTTACTGCTTGATATGAGGCCATAAAATCCCCCTTGAGAGAAATAGATAGAAGTGGTTTGAGCGTATTGTGAAGGGCTGACTCATAGTTGAAATCTGTTCCCGTAAGTTCATACCTGCCTGTAAGCGCATTATGTCCCCAGTCTTTCATAAGGGTTTTCCCCTCTCGTCCACCAAAACCAACCTTTTCTCCAGGAAAATGACCCACTATTCTGGCTATTAACGGAAAGAGGGTTCCTGCCATCCTTACCTGAACATTGCCCCAGCCTGACCAGCCTTTGTGGTACACCAGACAGGAAGTGATCTTTAGGATGCCTACTACTTTCTCTGGATATCTAGCTGCGAGTAAACAACCCACTTGTCCCCCCAGACTATGGCCACCAACGACCAGGTTAGTACTTGGAAAAATCTCATGAATATGGTCTGCGATCTTAGCCATGTCCTGTATCAAAGTCTCATAGCCGAAATCTACCTTACTTGAAGCTCTTACACTTGAAGTCCCTTTCCCACGGTAATCCATGAGGACCGTATTAACGCTTTCTTGCTGTAATGCTTCTACAAAAGGAAGATAGTAAGAGGCTCGTACCCCAAGAGCAGGCATGAACAGGTAAGTAACAGAGCTATTGGCCGAATAAACTTGTATGTCAACCTCATGGCCATCCTCAAAGGAGATTTTCTCTGTGCGGTACATAGGCAAGTAGTAAATCCGAACTTACACAAATTTTATTCTCCAGTGGCTCTTATTCATTCAAGATATAACTGGAGCTGATCATACTGTCCTCCTATTCCTTAGTGGCTTTTATCCTAAGTCTTTTATAATCTGCGTACCACTTCCCTTCCTGGTATAGGCCAGGCTTTAAGGAAGCCTGAACTTCTTCCAGTATATCATCTGCTTCCCCTGGAGAAACACCTTTCAAATAGTCTTTCCCAAACATGGTGAGCCAGTCTTTTATGCCATTCTCATTATCTATTAGCTGAGTAGGCCTGTCATAGTGTTCTGCTGATAACACTCTAAATCCAGCCTTCTCCAGTTCAGAAGTGTATTCTCCTACTGATGGGAAGTACCACCTATTGAAAGCGGCCTGTTCTATATATCCTCTTTGTCTGAGAGAATCCTTTAATGCTTTGAGAATGGCACCCACATTGTCTTTCCCACCAAACTCTATGACCATTCTTCCCCCTTGCCTAAGGTGGTCATAGATGCATTGTATAGCCCCACGAAAATCTGCTACCCAATGAAGGGTAGCATTTGAAAATATCGCATCAAATTGTCTATCTAGTTGGAAGGAAGCGGCATCCATCTCCAGAAAAGTTAAGGCAGGATAATTCTGCTTAGCCTGCGTAATCATGTTAGTAGACTTATCTATCCCCACTACCTCTTTACAGTGTTCACTGATTTGGCTACTTAATTCTCCTGTCCCGCATCCTATGTCCAGGATGGCTTCTCCCGCTTGTGGTGCCAACATTTCTACTAGAGAACTCCCAAACTGATAGACAAAGGCGTGTTTCTGATTATATAGGTTTGCGTTCCACTCCATAGACAGCAATCTACTACTTACGCTGATAATAAAATACGATAGAAGCTTTTTCTATAGCATTTGCATTCAGGTAATATCCCACTAGTGCTGGAGAAGCTGTTTCATCCAACCCCAAGGAAGGAATCTTCAGGGCATAAATGGTAATGATGTACTGATGGAAGCCATGTCCTACGGGTGGACAAGGCCCTCCATACCCAGTAGTTCCATAATCTGTCTTGCCTTGAACAGCGCCTGAAGGGAGTAGGTTTAATGAAGTATTCCCTGCATTTGAAGAAATCATACTGGTAGTAGCAGGTAGGTCAAATACTACCCAATGCCACCAGCCACTTCCTGTGGGGGCATCAGGATCATACATAGTTACTGCAAAACTCTGTGTGCCTTCTGGTGCATGTTCCCAGCTTAGCTGTGGAGAGGTATTTTCGCCTTCACACCCAAAGCCGTTGAAGACCTCTTGTAGGGTGGCCTGCCCACCTACATCTGTACTTGTCAGGCTAAAGGTTTGGGCAGATAATAGCCCGTTGATTAATAAGGTGATTGTGATAAGAATTGCCTTTTTCATAATGGTAAGATTTTATGAGAGGCAAATTAGGAGGAGAACACCCTTAGGGGTTATCCCAATAAGGTCAAGCATTGTTGCAATTAGCTCAACTCTTATTTACTGTATACTGGCTGGGAGGATACCCAAACTCTTTTTTAAAAGCCTGAGAGAAACTGGAAAAGTTCTCAAATCCTGCTTCCAGGTAAAGTTCTCCTGGGCTGGCATGATGTTCTACCAGTTGCTGCTTTGCTTTCTCCAGGCGCTTCAGCTGGAACCATTTGGCGGGTGAGGTGTCATATGCTTCTTTAAATTTTCTCTTAAAAGTAGAAACACTCATATGACTAAGAAAGGCCAATTCATCCAGGCTAAGTTTATGATAAACATGCTTACTAACCACCTGCTGTAGATGGTTCTCTGGCCTACTGGCTGATGGCTGCAACAAAAAATCCAACACCTTTTGACCTTCTTTTTGTAGTAGGTATACCAGCATTTCTTCCAGTTTAATCCTGATCAAATCCCCTGTGTAAATCCCAGAACTGTAGAGTGCATTGAGGGAATGGGTAAACTGAATGAGCACTTTATCACGCTTGAACACCATAAAGTCTCGCTCTTCCTGATAATCAGCTCTCCAATCATACTTTTCAGCTAACTCTTGGAGATTATCAGGATAAAAGAAGAATAGCAGACTTTCATAGTTCCCTTGAAGGGATAGCCTTTCTGTCATCAAACACCTGCCTGGCTTAAGTAGTAAAAAGTGAGAGGGGGTTAAGCTCGCTATGTTCTGAGCATGGTGAATTCTTTTTTGGCCCTCCTGTAGAAAACTGAAGAGGTAGCTATTCAGCTCCACCTTGCTCTTATATATGGCACGGTTACTCTCATATAATTGGCAGAACGGACTCCCACTAGCAACAGTTGTATTGCGTTGGAGAAAGTGATCAGGTAAGCAAAATATCTCTTCTTCCATGAATTTAAATAGTTAGTATTGTAAACTGGAAAATCCCTTTCTGCTAGGTGGATAGTTCACCCTTCTGGTTTTGGAGATTTTCTAATTAGCCCGACTCCTAAGGTTAGTAAACTAAGAGTAAGCAGCCCAACGCCTATATATAGCAGAAAGATAAACTCATTGGGCTGGGTAAGCCCCTCTCCTGTGGCAGAAAGGAAAAATCCCCCACTGATTAGAACAGCTGATAAGGGAAATCCCACCCGAATTACCCACAGACCCACATTAGGTAAATGAGCAGCGTCAGAAAAAAACAAGGCTACTAATGAAAATAGAATTAATACCCCTGCATGAGCGTGTCCTGCTCTAAACATAGCCTGCTGGAAGGAGGTCCATTCACTTGCCTCCGGGTCCTGACTTACTATACTCAAGAGAAATATCCCTCCATAAAGAATGGTGGGAACAGTTAAAAGTGTGAGGCCACAAAATAATCTGGTTATCTCTTTCATGTAGTCCTGCCAGTCAGTCTATCGCTTTTAATGTATGTCATACCTGTGATCTTCTTATCCCGACATTTAAGGCTTTCTCTTAAATGAAAGTACGACTGTGGCGTAAGAATGACAAGAGGAGACCATAGGGCCTCCTCACAAAAGTTATAGATCTTATTTTATCTGTTTAGGCAGGACTGATATTTCAAACCGTTTAGGCTTACAAATTAAAACCACTAGCCTGTTCTTACCCTATTTTTATTATCCTTCTTCTACATAGTCAGCTCCAAACTCATCTATCATATCATAGTGATCAGGGGACTTAGGGTCTGGTCCCCAGGCATTTTCTGTTTGCTCTCCTTCAGTAACATACAACACCAGCAGCCAAATACTACCAATCAAAGGGATTAAACTGATCATTAGGAACCATCCACTCTTCCCTACATCATGAAGTCTCCTGACACTTACCGCTACCGATGGAAGCAGTGTGGCAAGGACATAGCCCATATAAACAAACCCAAATCCACTGTCAAAACCCATATTAAATACTAGTCCATCAATCATAACGGCAGATACAGTGAAAATGACATGGAAGAGTGTAAACATCCAGTATTCCTTCCTCCTAGCTCTGCCTGAGAAGTCCGCATATTGACGAAGCACTTTTAAGTACCATTCCATATTGTAAAATTGTTAAGCGTGTTAATACATGTAGTGATTTCAACTATTAATCTACTAAATAAAATTATTATCTCTTATAATAATCCTAAAGAAAAAATGACTTTTCCACGGTGTTAAATTTGAATTTTTCAGGGATTATATACCTACTATCGAATCTTTTCCCCCTTTATTAACACACAAAGACGTGTCTCATTCCCATCCCCGTTTCTTTTAGTCCTTTATAAGTCAGATTCAGCTTTTGAAGCATATTAAAGGAGGCTTCATTTTCTTTGTGAGTAGTCAGGACTATCCGCTTATGTTGTATCCCTTCCCATCGAAGTAGTTCGAGTAGAGCAGAAGAAGCTATTCCTTTCCGCCTGTATACAGGCCTTACGCCATAGCTAATACCTATTTCTTCCTCCTGTAGATTATGTACGGCTATAAATCCTGCAAATTCATTCTCTTCTGTGAGAATATACCAATACCTAGCAGTACCATGGCGGAAAGCAAGCACATTTTTTTTGATCTTCTCTAGTGTTTCTACCTCCATTTGGGGGCCAGAATCAGTTAAGAAATGTCAGGTAAAAGGATCTGATAATATTTCAGCATAGCCCGTTGCGTGGGCCTCCTCCATGTCAACAAGGGTAATAAATGGCATCTTCATATAACTCTCTTATTCCCTAAAAAATAGGTAAAAAGTAATAAACCTTCCCTACGGGATAAGCTGAAAGGGAATGGTTACCGGAGTATGTCCTATGGGGCTCATTCTTAAATAATAGTATCCTGCTGCTAAGGCTCGTAAATCCCACTGGACAGGTTTCTCTTCTATAACCATTAGGCTTCTAGTCCCTACCAAGCTCCTTCCTACCAAATCTAAAACTTCACAGCTGATAGGAAGATGAGATGTTGATTGTATAGTGAGCGTTAAAAAACCAGAAGTAGGGTTAGGGAAAGCACTTACTGTTAACTCCTCTTCATAAGACAAAAGGGAAGTGGAAATGGAAATCCTACTTGGCTGCTGGAATCCTTGCGTAAGGATTAGCCCCTCAGGGTAGGCAGTAGAGACTACAAGCTCTCCCACACCATAACTTAGCTGCTCATCTATTCCCCCAGTACTTCCTATCACGTAAGAAGATATGCTCTGTGCAGATAAGGGCGTAAAGAGGGAGGTTATACATGCACCCATCCATAATAAGATTATGTACTTCATACTAATTAGATTGATAGGAGGAAGAGAGAGAATAACTAACAGCTTCTAAGCGAGCTTCTAACTGGCGGAACTTTCCCATGAGCTCCTGAATCTGACCGGCTTGTGTGGTTAACAGTTGGTTCTGCCTATTTATGATTTGCTGCTGTTCCTGGGTAGCAGAGATCAGGAAAGGGATTAATCCTACATAGTTAACCGCGGTAAACGCAAATCCTCCATGTAGGGCTGTACTATCTCTCATTGCATAAGCATGGTAGGATTTTTTAGTAAGTCCTGGCAATAAGACCTCTACTTCCTGAGCGATAAGTCCATACTGTTCCCCACCTGGGAGATCCATGTGCTGACTATTATTTTTATCATACCTAAAAGAGGTAGGACGCAAGGCCATGATGGTGGATAAGCCCTTCTGAAGCGGTTGAATATTACTTTTCAGTTTACGGTCTGAAGGCAAGTAGCTTCCGGTACTAAAGACGTTCCCATCTGCATAGACGGCATAATCAAATTTCTCAGCCTCTGCTTTTGCTAACACGCCATAAGTCCCATTTTGTCCCTCGATGGCAGTGGCCTCCACGCCTACCACTAAACGAGCTTTCCCTTGAGAGCCAGAAGCCCTACTGAATAAACCGACCATATCAATGGCTCCTGAAGAGGTGAACCCGTTTCCACTTATATTACTGTAAGTACCATAGTAGGCACCCGAGAAAGGAAGCTCTCCTGACAGAATTTCTGTTATAGAGAGGCCAGATAGCTTATTTTGGCTTGTGATAATCATTTGCCCCCTAGCAGATAAAATCCCCCCAAGTTGGTTATCAGAAAATGGTGCCATCGCTAAGATGGGATTATTCTGATTTCTTTTATGTCCTATTTCAATAAATGGATCACTAATACTCCCGTCTATGTACCAGAAATTCCTATCTACTGAGTTCCCTAAGCTTATCCTGGTTCCATTATCACCACTAGAAGTTATTTTTAACTGTCCTTCATCTGTTAAAGGCCCTCTGATTTGCAGTTTTGCCTCAGCATTACCCGATCCTATTCCTACATTTCCCTGATTATTAATGGTGAAGGTATTTCCCAGTTCATTATGAGAAATTCTGAAGGTAGCAGAAGGAGAGGCGCTTTCTGTGTACATAGACCAGTAGTTACCATCCGGTGAACCATCAAATATGGTAAGTGTCCTTCCTTGATTATCAGTCCCACTCAGCTTGAGCTGTCCATAAGCCCTGGGAGTAACATCATCCATTAGGAAGGCCTGATCCTTTATGTGTAGTTGAGCGGTAGGATTGCTAAGTCCTAAGCCTATTCTGTCAGGGAAATAAATTCTCCCACTGGTATCAGCTTCCTGCCAAGGAGAAACAAACTTGTCCAGGCTAATGGTCCCATCTACTTTGCTTAAGCGCAAGCTGTTGTTACTTTGGTTAAACAGGAGGGTCTGAATTTCATTGGTACGGTCAGCATCTCCCTTTTCTAATTCTTCTCCGGCTACAGATACCCAGTCTCCTCCATCCCACTGTAACACATCACCCACTCTAGGTGCGTCAAAATTTACATTCTGTAAATCCTGTAGCTCCATATCTGTTGCCACCTTGGCAAAGGGGACTCCCTCGAATAGAGTCGTATCTACAGCTTCGCCATCTATTTCTACCATTAAGTAATAGTTTCCCTTTCCCCAATCTATTACATCAAAGGAATTCCCATTCGATTCTCCCTTCCCTATGATAGCTTGAACCAGTCCCAGAGAATTGGTCTCTGTAGTATGTGTCTCAACATAACGCGGACCTATTCCAGGGCCTTGAAGAGTAATTTCAAAGCCAAGGGTAATTTTCTTATTCGGCATAGGGTTACCCGCGTCATCCCTGACTACGGCCTGAAAGTGGAAGCCTTGGGTGCTTTGACCCATTAGTGAGGTTGAAAAGACTGAGCCTATGAGTAGAAGTACATAAATGTAGAATTTCATGTTATTGCTTAATTAAGGTTGCGGGAGGTACGTCATGAGTATTTGATAGGCCAAAACTATTCAGCCGTTTTTGACCAAAAATCAGGTAAAAGCCCTATTTTAGAGAGAGTGGGAAGATAAGTAGAGAAGAAACGGCCACCACACAAGACTATTTTTGCATGATAAAAGCTCTTTTATCACATCTCACCGTATTTATTTTATGTAGCTTCTACACATTTGGTCAGACAGAACTGGACTCCGTTTTGCTCTCCTTAGAGCAGGAAGAAAAAAATGAGATGGCCATCGATGCCCTGTATGATTACCTGTATTCCATTGAACTGCAGGAGCCTGAAAAAGCCTACAAATTATATGGGGCTGGTAGTAAACTCAGTAGTGAGATAGGGTATGAATTAGGTCAGGCAAAAGGGGTAGCTTATCAGGGCGCTATACACTATAATCAGGCAGAATGGGACCAAGCGCTGGAAAAGTATTTTGAGTCTTTAGGTCTGGTAGATACCAGTGTGGAGCTGAGACATAAGGCAGCCATGTTTAATAACATAGGAAATGTCTACAATGTGCAGGGAGATTTCTTCATGGCCCTAGACTACCTTCAGAAAGCCAGTCTCCTATTTGAAGCAGTAAATGACACCTTCTCTACCATCATTAATAAAAATAATACAGGGAGTCTTTTCATGAGAACTATGAACCCTGTATCAGGTAAAAGAGTATTGAATGAAGCCTTATCGTTAGCTAAAGTAGTAGGGGACCCTTACTTCTTGTCTGATACCTACACCAACCTGGGAAATGCCAGTAAGATTGAAGGGAATGGACGCGAGGCCCTTTCCTTCTACCAATTAGCACATCCTAATTATGTGAAAGTAGGAGACCCTAGGTTTCTGGCTATGTCTTTCGGAAATATAGCTGATGGATTTTATCAGTTAGGAGAACTCGACAGTGTTGAGTATTACGCATCTAAAGGCAGAAATCTGGTAGACCAGCACAATTTACCTCAGGAAAAAGCTTATATCTATGCCCAATATAGTTTGGCTTTATCAGCCAAAGGTTTCTACAGGCAGGGATTAAGTGCTGCGAAAACCTCCCTGAATCTTTATGACCAAATAAAAAATCCAGTCATGGAAAGCTTTGGGCTAAAGGCCATGATTTCAGCTCTAAGAGGGTTAAAAGAATATAAAGAGGCATCTCTATACAGCGAGCGGTACATTAATCTCCGGGATTCTCTTAACAGCATCGAAAAAAATGAACAGCTCCTCATGCTAAGGACTCAGTTTGAGACGGAGCAAAAGGAGAAGGAAATAGCGGTACTCGAAAAAGAACAGGCTATCAGCCAGCTTGCCTTACAAAGAAGTAGGACCCTCAATATAGGAGCTGCCCTGGGAATAGGAATCGTAGGCTTGATTGCTTTTTTCCTGGTACGTACTTCCCGGCAAGCCCAACAGATAGCAGACCAAGACAGAGAACTGGAAGCCCAAAAAGTAAAGGATTTAGAGAAGCAGCAAAAAATAGTGGCGCTTAATGCCACATTCAAAGGACAGGAGGAAGAACGGATACGGATAGCAAAAGACCTCCATGATGGGCTAGGAACTACCCTGGCTGCTGTGAAAATGCGAATAGAGTCCATGGATCATTCTCCTGTAGAACCCAATTTTAAAAATACTACCACTGAGATGGTAAATAATGCTTACGGGGAGGTAAGGAGAATAGCGCACAACATGAGTCCCTACACCTTGAATAAGTTTGGCCTGGTAAAATCTGTAGAGAAGCTATGTGAGGAAGTTAAATCTTCAGGTAAGATAGAGGCTAAATTTCAGGCGTTGCGGGTAAGGGCTAGTCTACCTACCTTACAAGAAGCCATGATTTACCGTATCCTTCAGGAGCTTATGAACAATATTCTCAAGCATGCTAAAGCTACAGAGGTGCAAGTGCAATTAGCCCAACATGAAGATTCTCTCGAGATTACTGTAGAAGATAATGGAGTGGGATTTAATCCGCAGGCTGTACATGATGGCATAGGCATGCAAAGCATACGCTCCCGTGTAGATGCCCTGGAAGGCACCCTTGACATAAATTCAGATCCCGGAGAAGGAACCTCCACCATGATACACATCCCTCTATGATCAATATCCTCATAGCTGAAGATCACCAGGTGTTAATAGATGGACTCAGGTCCATGCTACGGGATCAGGTGGATATGCGGGTAGTGGGAGAGGCTATCACCGGACCTGAGGTATTCCACATCCTCCGTCGCCAACAAGTGGATGTGCTTTTACTGGATCTGGAACTTCCCGGGATGAGTGGAGAAGAGATCTGTAAAGAGCTGCCACATTCCTATCCTACAGTAAGACCTCTTATTTTGACTATGCACCAGGAAAAGGAACGCATTTCCGCCCTTATTGAACTTGGTGCACGTGGCTACTTATTTAAGAATACAGATAAAGATGAGCTGCTTGAAGGGATAAGAGCAGTCATGGAAGGGAGAATATTTCTGGCAGAAGCTGTAGCCGAAAAACTCCAAAAAGAAGAAGAACCTAATGAGCCTTCTGGCTATCTTCCTAAAATCACACGGCGAGAGCGACAAGTATTAGCCTTGATAGTAGAAGGCCTCACCAATAGTGAAATTGCTTCCCAACTTCACATCAGTATAAAAACAGTGGATTCTCATAGAACCAATCTCCTGGAAAAGCTCAGCGCAAGAAACACTGCCTCCTTAGTACGCATAGCCCTTGAACAAGACCTGGTTTAGGCAATACCTAACCTATCCTCTCCATTTTATTTCTACAATTACACTCGCCTCCTAAACTGAATTAGGGTTTTTACCTGATGTTTAGGGTTAGACCGTGCTGTAGCTTTGACTCATCATCCTCTCTAATTCTCAGTTTAATCCTTTAATGACATAAGAATGAAATTACGTACGGTTTTATTATTCTTCACCCTAATCGCCCTTACAGGGACTATACAAGCACAGTTATTTGGTGGGCTAAAAAAGGTTCAAAATGCTCCTCTACATGCAGGAATCTCCCGCACCTTTGACCATGGATACAAGCCTGTGGTGACAGCCGCCAGGGAATCCATGATGGAAGGCGGTCTTTCTATGGAGAGCTCCAGTAAGATTGATGCAAATACCTTTATGATGATAGGTTCCCGCAGGGCCAATGTAACCAGTTGGGGGGAAGTGGTCAGAATTGTGGTGACCAAAGAGGGAGATGAACAAACCACTGTTAGGGTTTACACCCAGCGCCGGGTAAAAGTGAATATCACTGCCAAGGCTGACTTTGCGAATACTATTCTCTCTAATATTGACTTGAAGTTAAATGATGACTTCTAACCTGAATACCCTAAGGCACATAGAGCTGAGACCAGGAGACCTATCCTGGTCTTTTTCATTTTGACAGCTTACTCACCATGAATCCAGCTATAAAGGCCATGACAAAAGATGGAAACATCACATCCATTTTCTCAAATAATATCCCCACCTCAGGGAGTTGGGTAAATCCAAACTTAAAAAGAGGAATACTCACAAAACCCGTAATCATAGTAGCAATGGCTCCTTTCTCTGTATATCCTTTCCAAAAAAGAGACAGGATGATGACGGGACAGAAGGTAGCAGCTATACCTGAAAAGCCAAAGATGACAAACCAGAATATGGTTCTATCTGGAGAAAAGAAAGAAACCAGTAAGGAAATGCTTAAGGCACCCAAAGCCAGGAAAATAGTAGCACCTCTAGAAATTTTTCCTAACTGTTTCTCTGCTATGTCAGGATGGAGAATTTGCTGATAGAAGTCTCTTGCTACGGCACTGGAAGCTACCATCAATAAGGAATCTATGGTAGACATGATGGCAGAAAGGACGATAGCCACATACAGCCCAATGAGCAAGGTGGGCATGAGTTCATTCACCATCATAGGAAGTACATTCTGTGCGCTAGCTCCTAATATAGCTTCTACCTCCACTCCTTCAGCTGTGAATAAATAACGCCCCAGAATCCCTATCATCACTGCAGCTGAGTCTGTAATGAGAGTAAACAGGATAGCCACCCATCTCCCTTTATTGATTTCCTTTTCCCCTTTGATGGACATAAACCTCACAAAGATTTGGGGAGAGCCCATAAAGCCCAGGCCTATCATCATAAAACCTATAAGGCTAAAAATATTGAGAGTGGTTAGTCCTCCACTTCCCCATGGGTTTAGTAGACCGGGGTCTATTTCTCGCAGTCCTTCCCATAATCCGGGCTCCGTTACATAAAACCAGGCTACTACCGGAAGTAATACCAGACCAGCAAACATCAATAAGCCTTGAAATAGATCTGACCAGGCTACGGCTACAAAGCCTCCAGAAAAAATATAGGCTACCACTATACAAAATCCCACCAGGGCACCGGTATAGTAATTCCACCCCAGAAAGGATTCAAAGGCTGTTCCCGTAGCATCTATTTGGGCACTCACATAAATGGTTACAAAAATGACCAATGCCCCTGCGGCTAGCTTACGAAGGGTATGCGTCTTAGCCTGAAAATGACTCACTAAATAGTCTGGGATGGTAATAGAGCCATACTGATCTGTGAGTTTTTTAAATGGCTTAGCCATTACAAACCATGCTACCCCTACCCCAAGTATTTCACCTACTACTACCCAAAAGGCTGAGACGCCTGCTACGGCTCCCATTCCTGTAAGACCTAGCAGTAACCAGGCAGATTCTCCCGTAGCCCTGGAAGAAAAAGCAACTACCCAGTAGCCTAACTTTTTCCCGCCTACATAATAGTCTGCCATAGTCTTTATCCGCTTACTAGCGAGTATTCCTATCAGGAATAATACCCCAAAGTAGAGGACCAATACGAGATACTGGAGAACCATAGTTTTATAAGAAGATATTTAAAAGCCTGATCATTCTTTCCGGGAAAACTGAAAGGTATAAGACTGCGGAAGCCCATTCTCCTTCCAGGATATGGTTCTATGAAATTCTCCCGAATCTAAAAAAGTATAGCTTACCTGGGAGGGGTTCGCATAATCTGGATTTTCAAATACCATGCTATTCATATCCCAGCTTACTGCCTTAAAAATTTTAGGGGAACTATCTTTAATGACTGATAGTAAGAGCCATTCTCCAGCTGTTCGCTGGATGACAGTATTGGATACATAGAGCGTATCTTCATTTTCTACATACAGGGAGAATGACATCATATGTCCATGCTGGTCTAGTTGCCAGGTTTCCTGAAGCTCTCCTTCCCAGGCAGGAGCTACCCATTTTCCACTCAGCACCTTATTAAAATCTGGAATATCTCTATTGTTCTTAGCTAGGTAAAAATAGGTTTCCAGGTATTTCTGAGTCCACACTCCCTTTTCGAACGTACCAACGATAAATTCATAGGTGGAATCATTTTCATACACCCATGCGTCAGTCAGGGTAACGCCTCCGTACCTATACTGGAAGAAAATTCCCTCCTCATGGGATATCACCCTTCCCTCAGTCTTACCCCCCAAAATGTCATACTCCATAAATCTGATGATCTTTTCTGTAGTATCCCAGCTGTAAACCCCATGATTTCTTGGGCCAAAGGTTGTTTGCTCCGTATCTGTATATCCTAAAGACTCTGAGGTAATCAGGGCTTCCCCTAAGTGATAGGAAAAGGACTTCTCTTGTTTAAAAGAGCTACCATCTGCCCACTTACCTTCTGCTACCCAACTTTTCCCTACTAGGGAAGATAAGGGCATCCAGGGCTCATCCTGTGCATGTGTATAATAAAGTAGGCTGGAAAAGAAGAAAATGATTAAAAGTATTCGCACTAATTTTTTCCTGAGAATAAAAATAAAGGCTGTGAGTAGCAAGTTTACAGGAAATATGTAAGGGAAATCACTGAAAATGCTCTGAGTCCGTCTATCTTTTACCCATGAAAACGTGGATTTAGACACCCTATTTTCAGGATATTTTTATTCTCTTTTAGCGTATTGACAACCTAAGATCTAGCCAATGCCTACTAATTATCAGATAGCTATATCAGCAATATTCATGTTTGGGATGTCTATCCTGGAAGGAGTGACTACAAATTATCAGAAAAGAATTACCCCCTTCCGCTCGCTCACATTTACCGGGAGATACCTACCCACAGATGAGGCTTACAAGGTTCAGTGGTGTGCTAAATGAGACCGGAAGTTAAATACGTGAGAAATGATAAGGGCGAAAGAGCCTACATAACTTAAGAGTTCTCCAGCTTCTATGCCTTGAATATGGAGAATAATTCCAGCTGCAAAAATGGCCCAACTAGACCACAGTCCCCATCTGATCACTGGCTGATGCGCTTCTTTAGCTGCAAACCAAACAGCAAATAAACTCAGCATAACAAATAGGCTATCCAAGCCGAGCCAACTTCCATGAAAATGATCATGCTCCATGAAACGACTTTGTCCCATATAAGGTAGGGAAATGGCAACTATCGGGGCTAGCAGACAATGAATCAAACACAGGATACTAGCGAATATACCTGCGAAGTCAGCTTTGAATTGAAAAAGGCGTGCTATCATCTAATTCTTAGGATAATAATTCTGATGCTAGGTGCTAGATGCAATAATGTTGCAAGTATATGCGACATAGAACGAAATTGCAAAACGAATTTCATAATCATTAGTTCTATTTTCTCCCAGAAAACTTGGGAATAGCATGACAAAACGAATCGCTGCTTTAGATTTAGGAACCAATCTCTTCCACATATTGATTGCTGACATCTCCTCCCAAGCTGAAATTAACCCTATCCTGAAAAAGGACTTCATGGTGCAAATAGGAGAAGGGGGTATGTCAGCCAAACAAATCCTTCCTGCCGCTTATCAAAGAGGGCTTACAACTATGAGGGATATTCACCAGCTAGTTACTACTTACAAGGTGGATACAGTATTAGGATGTGCTACCAGTGCCATACGAGATGCAGAGAACGGAAAGGCCTTCATTAAGGAAGTATTTCAACAGACAGGTATTCATATTGATATTATCCAAGGTAGAAAGGAAGCTGAACTCATCCATCAAGGCGTCATAGGAGGAGCAGATCTTTCTGAAGATAAGGAGTTACTTCTCATAGACATAGGCGGGGGGAGTGTAGAACTCATTCTTTCTAAGGGAGGGAACATAATCTGGCTGGATAGCCTTCAATTAGGAGCAGCTAGGCTGGCAGAAAAGTTTCCGGTACCTGACCCTATACAAGGTAGCTACTTTCCTCCCCTAACATCATATATTCATTCTGTTCTCAGCCAACTTCCTGAATACCTCCTCACCCAAGACAGCCTTTCCTGGATAGGGGTAAATGGCGCCTTCGAAACCCTTTCACACATGATAGCTGACAAGCAGGTGAAAGGGCAAGCATTTCCACATAGATTTCAATTCGACCTGGAAACATATCAAAAGGCAGCAGGAGAGCTGTATGTAGCAACTAGAGAAGAACGCGCCCAATTTCCAGGCATGGTTCCTGTGAGAATAGACAATATCATTCTTGCTTGTGCTGTCATAGAGGTATTAGCAGAGATACTCCCACCTAACATGATCCAAGTTTCTCAATATGCTTTACTAGAAGGGCTTATTTTTGAACAGTTTAATGATTAATTCCTGCGCAGATGATAAGTGACAGCAATTCCCGGTTTAGCAAATGGTTTAATATAGTATTCATAATCAAATAGTTACCTCTAAAAATCTCAGCTTGCTTGAATGAGGAGGATTTATGATGTATGTAGGCGGGCAGGCCGTTCCTCCACGGGTTTTGGGAGGCTTGGAGGGACAATGCATTTTTGCCTACTTTTTTTGCTTTGGAAAAAAGTATCTCAGGCTGAAGGCGGCGGAACACTATTAATTGATTATCAGTAAATTAACTCATGTAAAGTAGATAAAACCTAAACCGGGAATTGCTGGATAAGTGATGGATTATTCCGTAAATTATTTCAAGATAGCAGCTTGTAATCATTAACTATATTCGTTTGAATCGCAGATCATTTCTACACAGAACTTTTTCTCTTGGTGTCTCATCGGTGATCGGGTCATTTCTATCCTGTGCGAATCTCCAAAGCTCCAAAAGGGGAAATACCAACTTTTTTACGGTGAGCCAAGAGGATGGTCGTTGGTGGCTAATCTCGCCAGAGGGGAAACCATTTTTCTCAATAGGAATGAACCACATTGACCCAGCTAGCTTACGTTATCCGGAGAACATTCATATTTGGCGAGAAAAATACCAGGGAAGCACGACGAAATGGTTACGAGAATCTGTAGCCAAAAACCTAAGAAATTGGGGATTTAATACCCTAGGTTGGGAGCAAGAAGTAACTGTCAGAAAATGGGACCATTCCAGGTCATTCACCTTTGAGGAATATCAAGCGCTAAATATGCCTTACTGTCATATGCTTCCCTTCATAGAATCCCATCAATGGGACCAGCATACTAGACATTTTGACTTCTTCAGTTCAGAATGGGAGGAATGGTGTGATTATGTGGCACGTGCACATTGCGCAGAATTAAGTGATGATCCTAATTTAATCGGCTACTTTTATAGTGATTGTCCTACCTGGATTCATGCCAGACCTGCCAATCAATGGAAAGGGCCTATATTCGACCCGGAACTACTTACCTCTGCTTCCGGGCGAGAGAAACTCTCTCAACTTGCTTCCCGATACTACCAAGTCACTCATGATGCCATTCGCAGATATGACAAGAACCATTTACTATTAGGAGATCGGTACGAAGCTAATGAACCCATCGCTAGGGAGGTGGTGGAAGCCGCCATTCCCTATGTGGATATTCTTTCCTTTCAGGATTTCCGGGATCCAGTCAAAAACCTTCATTACTGGCATCAACAAACAGGAAAGCCAGTCCTGCTGGCAGATGCAGCTAGCATTAAGTGGAATACTGTTCCTGGAGAATTTACCCGTAACAATGGGCAGTGGTATGCGGATGTTCTCAGCCAGTTAATTGAAAACCCCGGCTGTATTGGCTTCCACTTATGCGGTGCTTATCACAGAAATAAAGCCAGAAGATATGGACTGTTAGATGAGTTTGAAAATCCTGATGTGGAGAATGTTACCCTCATTCAAGAGGCCAACCTAACTATTAGTAAGCAGATGGAGGGACTAATTTCTAAAAGAGAATCCAGGTAGCTTATCCTATTCCTAATTGTGTAGGCGCGGAGTCTCTTTTCATATGTCTCCAGCTAAGGAAATACCTCCTTCCTATGGTAGTTCCATAGAGTATAGCACCAAATCCCATACTTACCGCTACGAGTAATACTGTATTCAAAGGATTAGAGAGAAATGCAGATAAATCTGAGAATAGTAAATTCAATTCTCCAAAAACACTTGTAATTAGACACAGCATCAGGAACATTTCATACTTCCCTCCCGCAGAAAGAGCTAGCTGATACGTCTCTCCTTCTCTCAGGCTAACCGTCTGAACAGGACTACTCATCCAGTCAACTTTAGCTTGTACGGTATGTATGCCAGGTGATAGGTCAAACTCTTTTTTGGCATTCATAGCTACCGAACCCATATCCCTTCCATCAATGAAAATGGTGTATCCACTTAAGGCAGATGCCATTTCAAATTTTCTATGTATGGTAAGCTTAGCCATATCTTTTCTTCATTTCTTAATACAGTGAATACGCAACCACTTTTTTTCTCTGAGAATATTTATTTTAATGCCAAAGTTTCCATTTAATGTATCCTTCACCTCCTATCCTGTAGATATAGCCATATACACCAAGGCAAAGTAAAAATATAATCAACAGTATGGTATCTCTAGGATTGCTAAAGAACTGGCTTGGCTGAGTAAACAGCAAATTCAAGTTATCTATCAGTATAATTGAAAGAAAGCTTGCATAAGTAGCGAGTAATATTCGTCTCGCTCCAAGCACCCTTATATTGTGCTCTTCATTTTCCTGCAATTCTACGTGTAGAGGATAGCTAATAAACTTTCCTACTTTCGCTTCAATTTCATATTCGCCGGGGGCTAAGTCAAGAACCATCTCATTATGCTCCCTTAATTCTCCTTTTTCCTCTCCGTTCACAAAAATAGTATAGAGCTTATCATAAAAGGGGAGATCCAGCTTTCTGTGAAGAGTAAGTTTCGCCATAGTTACCATTCTTTATACCTAAATATACACATTTGTTGATTTGTAATCACTTCTTCCTAAACTTCTTTCCAGGCGCTTGTGCTATCAATCCCTTGAATTCCATAGATAGCAGTAGTGAGTTTAACTGGGACATGGGGATTCCTGTTTGATGAAAAATATGGTCTACTGCCGCATCTCCCTTGTTCAGGTAATTCATCACTTTAGTTTCCTCAGGGCTGAGAACCGTTTCTAAGGCTAAGTCTAACTGAGTGTCCTTAGTATCCCATATGATCTCGAGATCATCCAGGACTTCCTGAGGATGGCTAATAAGCTTAGCTACCTGATTTTTAATTAGGTTGTTACATCCTACGGAATAGGTGTCCCCTAACCTTCCAGGCACAGCATATACTTCCCGGTTTTGTTCAAATGCCTGATGGGCTGTGATTAAGGCGCCCCCTCTTTCAGCTGCCTCTATTACTATTACAGCTTTACTAACACCGGAAACTATCCTGTTACGAGCAGGAAAATGCCTCGCATCTGGTTTTACGCCTAAAGGGTACTCTGTCAATAAACCTCCCTTGCGTTGTATAGAAAAGGCTTTCTGCGCATGGGTAGCCGGGTAAATACTGTCTAGCCCATGTCCCAGTACTGCGGTGGTTTTTCCATCCATATCCAAGGCCGTTTTATGGGCTGTTATGTCTATCCCGTAAGCCAGGCCACTCATGACATTAATTCCCTGCCCCACAAAAAACTCCGTAAACTCCTTGGTGATATCACGCCCATGCTCAGTAGGCTTACGAGTGCCTACAATGGCTATATTAGGCTGAGCGTTCAGGTTAATTTTTCCTTTTAGGTATAAGATAAGGGGTGCATCAAAGATAAAGCTTAGTTCTCTTGGGTAGAGCGGGTGGTCATAAGGAATGACCTGTATGCCTAACTTTTCACAGCTTGACAGTTCTTTCTCTGACTTCTTGAGGGTATCCTGTGCCAGAACGGCTTTTGCCATAGACTCTCCTATTCCTGGAACTTTTAACAGTTTTCCTTTAGGGGTAGAGAACACAGCCTCAGCTGTCCCTCCGCAATAGGAGATCAAGCTTCTTGCACTTACGGGTCCCAGGTTAGGAATGAATGAGAGGGCTAAGAGAAAGGGGAGATCAGACATTATCTTAGCTCGTAAAAAATAGCCGCTTGTAATAAGCGGCTATATCCTCAAAGTAACGTAGTAATGACAAAAACACAAAAAAACAGAACTCTTTAGATGAATGACTAAGGATTACTTAGCCTCCTCTTTCACTTTCTTGGCTTTTCCATTAGAAGAAGGACTTTCCTCTTCCTCTATAATTCCTTTTTCTATCAATACTTTCCTTTCTACTTCCTGCATGAGTTCAGGATTATCCCTTAGGACATTCTTCACGGTATCTCTCCCTTGTCCTAATTTACTACCGCCATAGCTAAACCATGATCCGGCTTTTTTAACAATGTCTAATTCTACTGCCAAGTCTAAGACTTCTCCTGCATGAGAGATTCCTTCCCCAAACATGATATCAAATTCTGCAATCCTAAAGGGAGGAGATACTTTATTCTTGACTACTTTCACTCTTACCCTATTCCCTATACTTTCTGTCCCTTCCTTTATCTGGCTAGAACGTCGGATATCTAATCTTACGGAAGAATAAAACTTCAGAGCATTACCTCCTGTGGTGGTCTCGGGATTACCGAACATCACGCCTATCTTTTCCCTCAGCTGGTTGATAAAAATACAGATACAGTTAGTCTTGGAAATAGCAGCAGTCAGTTTACGTAAGGCCTGAGACATTAACCTTGCTTGTAAACCCATTTTAGAATCTCCCATTTCCCCTTCTATCTCTGCCTTAGGTGTGAGGGCAGCCACAGAGTCTACTACTACCACATCTATGGCATTAGAACGAATCATATACTCAGCTATCTCTAGTGCTTGCTCTCCATAGTCTGGCTGGGAGACATATAGATTTTCCGTGTCTATGCCCAGCTTTTCCGCATATACTCTATCAAAAGCATGCTCAGCATCTATGAAAGCTGCTAGTCCTCCTGCCTTCTGCGCCTGCGCGATCACATGCATAGCCAGCGTGGTCTTTCCAGAAGATTCTGGTCCATAAATCTCTACTACCCTCCCTCTTGGTAATCCTCCAATGCCAAGCGCAATATCCAGGCTCAGAGAGCCCGTGGACAGGGCGGGTACGTCAGTCTTAGGATCATCACTTAGGCGCATGACTATCCCTTTCCCGTACGTTTTTTCCAGCTTATCTACCGTAACTTGTAAAGATTTGAGCTTTTCTTGTTTGATGTCGTTGGCCATGTCTCTCTTTGTTGAATAAGGTTTGTTATTGGGTGTAGGTTATGATTATTGGTTAATAGGTTTGACAGAAATCATGCGGATAGTCTGTATGGGTATATCTGCAGGTGGACCTGAAGTGGGTAACATTTCTATGGCCCTTACAACATCCATACCCTGAACCACTTCCCCAAAAATGGTATATTGAAAATCCAAATTAGGGGTCCCTCTTTTCCCTCTGTAAGTAATTCTCTGCTTATCTGTGTAGGCTGGATATACAAACCCTAGATCTGCCAAATAATCATTGAAATCACCACTCACCTCTCCCGCATCCAACTTCTCCTTGTATTCTATATATAGCTTGTTTTGTAAATTTAATGAATAATTATCTTCAGCTATATTCAATCTGTCTTCTGTTACAGCAGCCCCTGTTACAATGAAAAACTGGCTGCTGGATGACTCCCATTTTGGGTTTTTATCATCTGGATACCTAGCCGCTGCTACCTTTCCTTCTGTGTGAATAAACTCCTTATTAATCTCTGCAGGTATTCTATATCCAGCATCATCTGCTTCTGTTGTACTGCCTTTTATGGTGCGTGGATCTCCTGTCTGAATCATGAAGTTCCTGATAACTCTATGGAAACTCATCCCATCAAAAAATCCTTCTTCCGCTAGTTTGAGAAAATTCTCCTTATGCTTAGGCGTTTCATCATACAGATTAATATAGATATCTCCTTGATCTGTTTGGATGAACACATCTGCTTCTGAAATATCACCAGTAGATTCTCCCTTTTTTTCACAAGAGGAGACTAAACCGACTACCATAAAAATTAGCAGAACATAAAAACTCTTCATAAAAATGCTAAAAATTAGTGAGTTAAGCAAAATATTTTGCTAATTTTTTACGCTAAAGATATTTATTTGACGAAAAATATTAGCAATAGTTACAGTTGTTCAGAAAATAGTAAAAAAAAACGGCTTTACTATCCCTGAGAATACTAAAGCCGTTTCCAAAATGAGTCCTGTGCGAAATTATTCAAATAAGCCCTCATCCCGCTCTAACATCAGGATGGACTGCTGAGGGACAATTACAAATTTTTCATTCTGGTACATGACCTCCACAGCTCCTTTCTGTAAGTAAATAGCTAAGTCCCCTTCCTTGGCTTGTAGCGGAATATACTTAATGGTATCATGGATATCTTTCCAAGGCTCATCTTCTGTAGGGCTTGGGATAGGATAACCCGGACCTACCTTAATGATATATCCACTCTGGATTTTCTCTCTCTCCATCACACCAGGTGGAAGATATAAGCCACTCTGCGTAGTTTCTGCATGTGATCTGGGCCTGATCAGCACCCTGTCTCCTATGATGATGAGCTTATCTAAAATAACCGTTTTTGCCTTCATCGTTACGTGCTTTCTCCTAATTCCAAATATGGTCTAAACGAAAAAACAAAAAACAATGTTTTAACGAGCCCCTTGCTCACAGTTCTTAACTAAGTCGAGGATCTCTTTCTGTTTTTCCAAAAAGGGATACCTACCTTTATCCTCTTTCCATAATAACTCTCTGAGGGTACAATCCTCCAATTGATTATAAAAGTTTTTCATTACCACCTGAGCCAGTAGTTGATCCTCCGCAGTAGTAATCTTCATATTCTCCATAAAGTCCCTAGCCTGCCCATAGTCTCCATCTCCGGCAGCTTCTCTTGCTTTCTCCCTGAAATAAATAGTGGATACCCCTATTTTAACGTCTTCAGAAACAGCAGACTGTTCAAACTTCTCTTGTACCTGCTTTACATATGCCTCATTATCTCCATTAACCATATTGCCTACCAGGATCTTTTTAAAGCTGACTAAAATGGCTTCTTCTGCTACAGCGCTGGGAAGCATCTGATAAATCTTAATCAGCAGGTCTACATCATCCATTTCTGTGAGATCCCTTCCTTTTAGCATGCCCACATAGCTTTTGTAGGCATAGTAGCGAGAAGAGAGGACAGGATATAGCAGGAAGGCTTTCTCAAAGTAAGGAATAGCCTGCTCATATTTTCCCTTCCTGTACACGCCTTTACCTAGATGAAAATATAAAAGGCCTGCCAACTGAAAAGGAACTAATCTTTCCTCAGGCTGGTAATACTGGTAGACCATATCATCCACCCGATTAGGGGCAACACTATCAAATGTTACGAATCCCGCCATCCTGGCATAGGCAAGAAAATCCCCTTTTTCTAGTAAGGGTAAATCATATGGAAGGGGGGAAAGGCTGGCATCTTCAGGCTCATCAAGCGGATCTATGTATACATCCATCCCTCTGGGGTCTACATGAAGGTAACTGTAGACAGCATTTGACCATCTGGCGTGCGGTATCCCAAAATGTGTCATCACTTCAGAATACAAGAGGGTAGCGCCAGTACTGCTGTATGTTTTTCGTGAGAACATATCCCAGTATGAGGCAAAAGGATCATAGGTTTGGAGAAAATGTTTTTGTAAATACTTCTGAACCCTTTTGAGCTGTGAGGCATTCCTCCTCCCCCTAATTTTTTGCTTTTCCAGGTCAGCTATCATTTTCTGCTTTCTGGCTTTTACCTTTTCATAGGCAGCTTGATCTACCTCAGGATCAGAAACTAACAGTAAGGACAGTGTATCCGGCTTTCCTTCCTTAGCCCATGCTTGGAAAAACTTTTCCTCAAGTGAGGAGTGGGTAGATAAACTGGGTAAATATCCTATTCCACTCCATCCCTTTTGGAGGGAACCTAGATTCTGGGCAGAAATGCCCCATGTAGACAATAGAAATATGCTAATAGTTAGTAAGGTCTTTCTCATACTTATTCCTTAGAGCTTAGCCTAATCTACCAAAAAAAAATCGATCGATGTTCAAACAATTTTAAGCTGTATTAGTCTTTCCTTGTACAATACAGAAAAAATTTAGGTTAAGTGTGTTTTCATGATTGTGCATGGCAGGGGAAACTTCCAAGTTTCTCCTGTTTTTTTTATCTCCCCCTTTTCTCCACTAATGTGTATTTTTACCGGAAGCTACGCGCACACAAAAGAAGTGGGAGGATTACGTTTTTGTGAATTTCCTCTCCCCAATAACTTGATCATAAGATCTTAATATATGTATCCTCGGGTCAGTGATTTTGTGAATGACATTTTTGGAACTGATTGGGTATGGCCCGTTCAGACCTTTGGGTTCTTCCTTGGTCTCTTATTTATTATCGGCTTCTATATAGCTCGCTATGAGCTAAAGAGAAAAGAGCAGGAAGGGATATTCAAGATTACACAAAAAACTATAAGCCTCGGAGGCCCCATCAGCCTACAAAGTGTTCTCATCAACATCATATTAATGAGCTTACTCGGCTATAAGTTGGGACTATGGATAGAGGACTATGACTTACATGTGAGAAATCCACAAGCTGCTATGTTCTCCTTAACAGGATCTTGGACATGGGCACTCATCATAGGTGGGCTTACTACTGCCTATCAGGTGTGGACTTGGAATAAGTTAAAAGATACAGAAGCCAAACGGCGGACTGTAAACTGGGGGATAGCAGATGAATTAGGCACTATTTTCACCATAGCTTTTATAGCAGGTATCTTAGGATCAAAGATTTTTCACAATCTTGAATACTGGGATGATTTCATAGCTGATCCAGTAGGTTCCCTTCTTTCTTTTTCAGGCCTGACTTTTTATGGAGGACTGATATGCGCAGGGATAGGCATAGGCTATTACGTAGTGAAAAAGGGTTATCCCTTATTACCTTTTGCTGATGTAGCTGCGCCCGTACTAATGCTGGGATATGGAATAGGGAGAATAGGCTGCCAAACGTCAGGGGATGGGGACTGGGGAATTATAAATACCGCTCCTAAGCCAGAATGGATGAGCTTTCTACCTGACTGGGCATGGGCTTACAATTATCCGCATAATGTCCTTAACCAGGGGGTTCCCATCCCTGGATGTGAAGGGGACTTCTGCAGTCAATTATTGGACCCTGTATTTCCTACCCCTATCTATGAAACTGTCTTATCCGTTCTCATATTTGCCTTTCTGTGGAGCATTAGAAAAAAGCTTCCCTATTGGGGACAGCTTTCAGGGATTTACCTTTTCTTCAATGGACTGGAGCGTTTTTGGATAGAGAAAATACGCGTCAATTCTACCTACAATATAGGGGGATATGAAATCACCCAGGCTGAGATTATCTCTTCTATTCTGATGATTTCAGGAGTCATTTTATTTATTCTCACTACTTACGTCTGGAAATTAAATCAGCAAAATCCCAAACTCTCTTCAAGGAAGGAGGCTGGTGATGGCTGAAAAGGAGAATAAGGCACTTATTAAACACCGCAGCTCAGCGGAAGATTATCGCAGCTTTGACAGAGAAGAACACTCCGCAGAAGAGGAGGGGCTATTTGAGCACTATACCCTTATAGTTACTGGTGGGCAGCAACCTTTACGAATAGATAAATATATCTCTAACCTACTGCCAAATACCTCTCGCTCTAAGATTAAAAATGCTTCCCGAGCAGGGACTATAACGGTGAATGATAAGCCTGTCAAGCTCTCCTATAAAACCCGTCCTAATGATGTCATTAAAATCATGCTTCCCTACCCGCCCCCCCCTGTGCTGGAAGCAGAGGAAATTCCGCTGAACATCATGTATGAGGATGAGGACCTCATAGTAGTGCAAAAGCCGCCTCGGATGGTGGTACACCCCGCCATAGGCCATAGAACAGGTACATTGGTACATGGGCTGCTCTGGCACTTCCAGCACCTCCCCCAACCTAAGGGAGAACCCCAAAGTCCCAGGCCGGGACTAGTCCACCGCATAGACAAAGATACCTCAGGGATTCTGGTGGTAGCTAAAAGTGAATATGCCCTCACGCATCTCTCCAAGCAGTTTTATGACAGGACCACAGACAGACGATACTTAGCCCTGGTATGGGGAGATGTGAAGGAGAATGAAGGTACCATCATAGCTAACACAGGTAGACACCCTAAAAGCCGTAAGATCTTCTACGCTTTCCCCAATGGAGAGTCAGGTAAGCATGCTGTGACGCATTATAAGGTCTTAGAACGCTATGGCGTAGCGACATTGGTAAGCTGTAAGCTGGAGACAGGTCGCACCCATCAGATACGGGTACACATGAAGTACATAGGCCACACCCTCTTCCACGATTCCGAGTATGGAGGAGATAAAATCCTCAAAGGGCCCAACACCAAAAAGTACCAGCAGTTTATCAGAAATGTTATGGCCCTCATGCCCCGTCAGGGCCTACATGCCAAATCCCTCTCCTTCAA